>JAOULY010000304.1 GCA_029881775.1 Gammaproteobacteria bacterium | reverse complement strand
TGTTTTACTGTAACGGTATCCGTGGTGGACGCAGCGCCAACGCGGCTGCCATTGCGCGCGACTGCAACTACCGGAATATCTACTGGTTCCGTAACGGACTGGAAGAGTGGCAGGAAAAGCAATACCCGCTCGTACAATGACAACAGGTCGAGGTATCGCATGCATGTAACCGATACCCGGAGGAAAAGACCCGTGCCTGCCTGCCGGTATCCGACAGTGCGGCGGCCAGCGTCCGCACTTATCACCCGGTTGATGCCAACCCGCTTACCGGCCCGGAAGTCAAGCCCGCAATAAAATAACAGGCGCATTTTTCCGCTTCGCGAGCGTCGCTTGCCAGACCCCGAGCGGCGCCTATAATGTGCGCCAGTCATCCCGCTCCGGAGCACCGTATTTAATGGCGCAGTACGTCTATACCATGAACCAGGTGGGCAAGGTCGTCCCGCCAAAACGCAAGATTCTCGAAGACATTTCACTGTCTTTTTTTCCCGGCGCCAAGATCGGCGTACTGGGCCTGAACGGGTCCGGCAAATCCAGCCTGTTACGCATCATGGCCGGCGTCGATACCGAGATCGAAGGCGAGGCGCGGCCACAGCCGGGCATCAAGATCGGTTTCCTGCAGCAGGAACCGCCGCTGAACCCGGACAAGGATGTGCGCGGCAACCTGGAAGAGGCGCTGTCTGACATCACCGAGGCACAGCAAAAACTTGACGCCGTGTACGCCGCCTATGCCGAACCGGATGCCGACTTCGATGCGCTGGCGGCCGAACAGGCGCGCCTGGAAAACATCCTGCAGGCCGGCGATGGTCATAACCTCGAGCGCAAACTGGAAATCGCCGCCGATGCGCTGCGCCTGCCGCCGTGGGATGCCGATGTCACGACACTGTCCGGCGGCGAGCGCCGCCGCGTGGCCCTGTGCAAGCTGCTGCTATCCAACCCGGACATGTTGCTGCTGGACGAACCCACCAACCATCTCGACGCGGAGAGCGTCGCCTGGCTGGAGCGCTTCCTCGCGGAATTCCCGGGCACCGTGGTCGCGGTCACCCATGATCGCTACTTCCTCGATAATGTCGCCGGCTGGATACTCGAACTCGACCGTGGTCACGGCATTCCCTGGGAGGGCAACTACTCTTCCTGGCTGGAACAGAAGGAGGCGCGACTGGAAGTCGAGGAAAAACAGGCCTCGGCGCGGCAGAAGGCCATGAAGGCCGAACTGGAATGGGTCAGGTCGGGCGCCAAGGGCCGCCATGCCAAGAGCAAGGCGCGCCTCGCCCGCTTCGAGGAACTGTCATCGCAGGAATCACAGCAGCGCAACGAGACCAAGCAGCTATATATACCGCCGGGGCCGCGCCTTGGCGACCTGGTGATCGAGGCAAACGGCCTCAGCAAACGGTTTGGCGACAAACTGCTGTATGACAACCTCAGCTTCAACCTGCCGCGCGGCGGCATCGTCGGCATCATTGGCCCGAACGGCGCCGGCAAAACGACGCTGTTCCGCATGCTGACCGGCACCGAGCAGCCGGACAGCGGTGAACTGCGCATCGGCGAAACCGCCGTGATCGCCTGCGTCGACCAGAGTCGTGATGCGCTGGACGACGACAAGACCGTCTGGGAAGAGATTTCCGGCGGCCAGGACATCATGACCATCGGTACCACCGAGCTGAATTCACGCACTTACGTGTCGCGCTTTAACTTCAACGGCAGTGACCAGCAAAAACGCGTCGGCAGCCTGTCGGGCGGCGAACGCAACCGCGTGCACCTGGCCAAGTTGCTGAAGAGCGGCGGCAACGTATTGTTGCTCGACGAACCGACCAACGACCTCGATGTGGAAACGCTGCGCGCACTCGAAGAGGCCTTGCTCGACTTCCCCGGATGTGCTGTAGTTATCTCCCATGATCGCTGGTTCCTTGACCGCATCGCGACCCACATCCTCGCCTTCGAGGGGGACAGCCAGACTGTCTGGTTTGAAGGCAACTACGCCGACTACGAAGCCGATCGCAAACGCCGCCTGGGCGCCGATGCCGATCAGCCACATCGAATCAAATACAAGCGCCTGGATAGCTGATCCATGACTGATAGCGCAGAACAGTTAAGCGAAATAGACAAGCTGCGGGCCTTCGAGCAGCGCATGCATACCGAGGGCGCCGCCGGGTTTGCAAACGGGCTGGAACCCTGGAACGACTGGCAGGAAACCGACAATAGCAAAGGCGGCCGCAACTGGGGTTGCGGTCGGCAACCGGAGGATACCCCCGTCAGCAAAACACTGTGCGAAAAACTGCTGCCAGGCATGGCGACGCTCGCGGTTGCCACACTGGCCGTTGGTATCGGTGGTGTCTATTTGTCAGCACAGAATAACCAGCTGGTTGCGGCCAACAATTTACAGCCGGAACCTGCAAACACGCGGGTAGCGCCGCTTGACCCGCCACCGACCGGCACAGTGGTACGCAGCATGCCTGCCAGTCCCGGCCTCGCTGATGACACGCTTCCCGACAGTCATGCAGTAGCCAGCATTACACCGGAAGCCGCGGCTGATTTGATTGCCGCGCTTGAGCCACCGGGCATGCCACTCGGCACCAGCGGCCGAACACCGATGACACCCGCCGGAACCACGGCTATTGGTCACGCACGCGCACCGGCGGACCCGCCACCCGCGGTTGGTGACCTGGCGTCAACATCCGCCGGCCCCTTGCCCGCCGATGCCAGCCTGACACTCAGTCCTGACAGTGCTGCCTCCATGACAGATATCACCACCACCCTGCCGGCACCCGCCGCAGGCATACCGGCGCCTGCGGCACCGACCACCCTGTCGATGGTCACGCCGCCGATCACGGCAATGCCGACCGACGCCCGGGCAGCGGCGGCGAAGGCCGCTGATGGCGCCTGGGTCGTCAATATAGCTTCCTACCGGTTTGAATCGATGGCCACCAGGAAGCTGGACGAGTTCCGCAATAAAGGCGTCACCGCCGAGATCTTCCCGGTCACCATCAAGGACAAGACCATGTACCGGATTCGCGCCATCGGCTATGACAGTCGCAAGGAAGCCAATACCTGGGTGTCACTGCTTGAAGACCGGCTGGGTGTGGAAAGCGCGTGGGTGTCAAAGCGCTAACAGCGTACTACATTAACCTGCAGGAGCGCCTTGCAGGCGCGATTATAAAAAAACCCTTCGCGCCTGCAAGGCGCTCCTACAACATCCTGACTATTACCCCGCCCAGACCCGCGCATTGCGGAACATGCGCAGCCACGGTCCGTCTTCGCCCCAGCCGGACGGATGCCATGAATTCGTGACCGTACGAAATACGCGCTCCGGGTGCGGCATCATAATGGTTGCCCGGCCGTCCGGCGTGGTC
>JAOULY010000303.1 GCA_029881775.1 Gammaproteobacteria bacterium | reverse complement strand
GCGGCGGTTGATATCGACCGTAATCCCGGTATATAGCGTGTTATCGGTGCAGCGGATGATATAGACCTGCCAGTTTTTATCGCTCATTTGATCCGGTTAGCGGGCAAAAGCGCGCTGTTTTCCCCCAAAATCGCTGTATTTATGCATGACTAACCCCGATTTTTGCTGGCCGCTGTGCTAGTATCCCCGCCACACGGGCGACGCAAAATTACCCGGACAATCAAATGGAGATAAAATATGCAGATTGAGAACGACCGGGTTGTGAGCCTCGCATACACCCTGAAAGACAACGACGATAATATCATTGACCAGTCAGACGACGGCAGCTTTTGCTACCTGCACGGCGCCATGAACATCATTCCCGGCCTGGAAAATGCGCTGACCGGCAAGACCGCCGGCGACGAACTGTCCGTCACCGTGGCACCCGAGGACGGTTACGGCAAACGCGACGATGAACGCATCCAGAACGTGCCGCGCGAGATGTTCCCGGAAGACCAGGAAATCACGGCCGGCATGCAGTTCCACGCACAGAACCCGGATGGCCACGACATCATGGTCATGGTCACCAAGGTCGAGGGTGACCAGGTCACCGTCGACGGCAATCACCCGCTGGCCGGCGTGGAGCTGAATTTCGACGTCAAGATCATGGATATCCGTGCAGCCACCGCCGAGGAAATCGAGCACGGTCACGTGCACAGTCCCGGCGGCCACCATCACGACTGAGCTATAACCCTGCATGAAAGCCAGTGACCTGAAAAAAGGCCAGGTGATTGATATCGACGGGCGCAGCATCCTGGTCCGCGACCTGGATGTACAAAGCCCCTCCTCGCGCAGCGGCAGCACGCTGTACAAGGTGCGCGGCGTCGACATCGTCAGCAAGCAGAAGTACGAGAACCGGTTCAAGGGCGACGAAAACATCGACACCGTCGAGTTCAGTCGCCGCCCGGTTCAGTTTCTGTTCCAGGACGGCGATACCAGCACGTTCATGGACAAGGAAACCTTCGAGCAATACATGCTCAACACAGAAGACATCGCAGATGAAATGCGCTACCTCGGCGAAGACCTCGACGGGATACTGGCCATGATTGCCGACGGCAACATCCTCGGCATCGAACTGCCCGCCACCGTGGTACTCGAAATCACCGACACCGCCCCTGGTATGAAAGCGGCCTCGGCATCATCCCGCACCAAGCCGGCCACCTTAAGCACCGGCCTCGTCGTACAGATACCCGAATACCTGACACCCGGCGAGCAGATCAAGATCAACACCACGACCGGCGAATATATTTCACGGGCATAACTACCCGCTCGCTTGCAGGAGCGCCTCCCCGGCGCGATGCACTACGCAGTAGAAAGTACGTATCAATCAAGGTCCGTGCTCGGCCCAGATTCAGTCATTATAAAGCTGGTGCACCTGCTGCACCCCCGCACTACAGTTCCACGACCGTAGCCCGGATGGAGTGAAACGTAATCCGGGAGTGCCTCCCCCGGATTACACTGCGTTGCATCCGGGCTACGGCACTATAGTCAAAACATATCATTTTAAAAGCATCAACTGTACGACCTACAGCAGCCAGGCCCAGGCGGATAGCATGGAACCGGAAAAGCATCAGTTCCACGACCGTAGCCCGGATGGAGTGAAACGTAATCCGGGAGTGTCTCCCCGGATTACACTGCGTTGCATCCGGGCTACGGCACTGACCGAACTTCTGATCGTTTTATTTAATTTCCATAACTTGCCAACAGGACAGCTAGCATTTTTATTGCACCAGCAAAGATTTTTTTACTATAGTCAAAACATATCTTTTAAAAGCAACAACTGTACGACCTACAGCAGTCAGACCCAGGCGGATAGCATGGCACCGGAAAAGCATCGTTTTTATTGAAAGAGGTATGTTATGAATGAGCGTGAAAAATCGGCTGAAACAGAAAATGTACCATGTGAGATATGCCTGAAAGAGATCCCTCGATCTGAAGCGAAAATCGAAGAGGCGGCAGATTATGTCTTGTACTTTTGTGGCCTGGACTGCTACAAACAATGGCTGGAAGAAGATAAAGCAAAGAAACAGTGACTTCTAATAACCGGCATTAAGTTGATATCGGGATAGAACACCTGACAAGGCATAGCCCGGATGTTCGGAATTCTTCCAGGTATCAACATATAGAGCATATAGATTTTGAGTTCATAAAGATCACTGTCGGGAGAGATTGTTTTGTATTCCCCCCCCCGAATCCTCTTGTCTTCAGCACTGTATTTGCATGCTCGGCCAGCCCCCGTTATTTAAACAAACATCGTAGCGTGCGCCGTATGCACCATGTGGAGACGCCGGCGCGCATCCTGACCGGTACTTCCGATGTGGGCCCGGTCTGGGTGTCCGAGCTGCAGTTCGCAATTAATGCAGTTGACGCCGTGAGCGGTTCGCAGATGCCGGATTCGGTCAATCTGCCGGTCGTTTACTCGGTGGCCCTGCTGAAGACCAAAAACGCCACGCACCGCAAGCTCGCCAAAGACTTCGTCGATTACCTGCCGGGCGATGCACAGCAGACTTTATCGACGGGGGTTCTCGGCCCTGACCGGCAGCGAGTCGGGTGAGCGCCATTCCTTCGACCTCGATGGCAACTTCATTATCGAAACGTTTACGCCCTGATCCCCTGGGCTGAATCGTGCTGGAGCCCGCTCTTTGGAGCGGGCTTTTATTGCCCGGTAAAGCTGTGAGAACAACTCCATGTACACCGCCCTGCAAAATAAAGAAGGTTGATTCCTGTCAATCAGGACTTATTCGGACTTTGATATAGTTGGCAAATATTGCCTTGCATGAGGTCGTCATGAAAACCAGCTGTGCACCAAAAATGACAGTGGCTGTTTTTACATTCGCATTTATTGCCGCGTTGGCTGGATGCGGTGGCGGGGGTGGCGGTTCAGGCCAGACACCCACCATCAATATAATCAATCCAACCACAGGCCCCAGCTACTCGACGGTCTGGACTGGCGTGATAATCGGCGGAACCATATCCAATGCAAGCTTTGTGCATGCAACCAATGCACTAACCGGAGCCACCAGTACCGGCTATGTAAATTACAACCAGGGACATGGCTCCTGGTTTGCTGATATCGGAGGGCTTGGATTTGGCGACAACCCGATAACAGTCACTGCCGATTCAGACGGGACAGGCCGCAGTACTGCAAATGCATATATCACTATAGTAAGACCCCTCCAGCCGTTAGATGAAATATTCAACGCGCCAAACCAATTCTCTGCCAACACCTACTGGACCGATGCTCATTCATATAATCAGTCGCATAAAATCGCGCTCTTTGCGGATGGAACAGGAAGATCAACAACAAGATCGGCGCT
>JAOULY010000302.1 GCA_029881775.1 Gammaproteobacteria bacterium | reverse complement strand
TACCGGACCTGCAAGGCTACCTGAACGAGATACAGAGACAATTCATTGATTTACGTATAAATTATTTAAGCGGCGAAGAGAAGCTGCGCCGCCTCAGCGAGTCGGAACGGCGCGAATATGGAGAATTACTCGTAAAAAGCCACACATTCAGGCAGGGATAAAGATTTAAAATATGCGCAACAGCACTCTTGTATTGTGCTTGGCTGGTCTATATATATTCGACTATACTACGCTGCTATTTTTCGCTCCCACAAACCATGCGAATGACGGGCAACCGGGTGCCTGCGGATAACTATGGACAAACACCAACAATCAAGACTCAAACTGCTGATTGAAAAAGGCAAGGAACAGGGCTTCCTGACCTATGCCGAAGTCAACGATCACCTCCCTGAGGAAATCGTCGACCCACAGCAGATCGAGGACATTATCGGCATGATTAACGACATGGGCATTCTCGTCCATGAAGTCGCACCGGATACCGATTCCCTGATCCTGACTAGCGCCAATAACTCCGCTGACGATGATGCGGCCGAGGAAGCCGCGCAGAATCTCGTCACCGTCGACAGTGAGTTCGGCCGCACGACCGACCCGGTGCGCATGTACATGCGTGAGATGGGCACGGTCGAATTGCTGACACGCGAGGGCGAGATTGTCATCGCCAAGCGCATCGAGGACGGTCTCAACCAGGTCCTGCTGGCGCTGTCCACCTACCCGGAAACCGCTGCCACGCTGCTGCGTGGCTACGAGCGTGTCGAGGCAGGCGAAATGCGCCTGAACGATCTCATTTCCGGTTTCATCGACCCGAACGCTGTCGAGGAAGAAATTCCGCAGCCGCAAATCCCGCAGAGCGCGAAAGCCGACAGCAGTGATGACGATGACGATGATGACGACGACGAAGATGCGGCGCCCGTCGACACCGGCCCTGATCCGGAAGAGGCGAAACAACACTTCGCCGCACTCGACAAGACCTACAAACAACTGGTCACTGCCGTCACCAAGGGCGGCAAGAACGAAGCGCGTGTAAACAAACTGCGCGAACAGCTTTCCGAACAGACCATGTCGCTGAAACTGGTACCGCGTATCGTGGATATCCTGACCACGAACCTGCGCCAGTCCATCACGCGCATCCGCAACCATGAACGCACGATTATGGATGCCTGCGTCACACGCGCCGGCATGCCGCGACGTGATTTCATCACCTCGTTCCCGAACAACGAGACCGATCTTGGATGGGTCGACGCACAGGTCGAGGGTGGACACAAATATTCCGATACGCTGGCGCAATGCCGTGACGAAATCATTCGTGCACAAAACAAGCTCGTGGCGCTTGAGGCAAACACACACCTCAAGATTTCGGAAATCAAGGACATCAACCGCCGCATGTCGATCGGCGAGGCCAAGGCACGTCGCGCCAAGAAGGAAATGGTGGAAGCCAACCTGCGACTGGTTATTTCAATCGCCAAGAAATACACCAACCGCGGCCTGCAGTTCCTCGACCTGATCCAGGAAGGCAACATCGGCCTGATGAAGGCCGTCGACAAGTTCGAATACCGTCGCGGTTACAAGTTCTCGACCTATGCCACCTGGTGGATTCGCCAGGCGATCACGCGTTCCATTGCTGACCAGGCGCGCACCATTCGTATTCCGGTGCACATGATCGAGACCATTAACAAGCTGAACCGTATCTCGCGCCAGATGCTGCAGGAGATCGGTCGCGAACCAACGCCGGAAGAGCTGGCCGAACGCATGGACATGCCGGAAGACAAGGTGCGCAAGGTACTGAAGATCGCCAAGGAACCGATCTCCATGGAGACACCGATCGGTGACGATGAAGATTCGCACCTGGGTGACTTTATCGAGGACCAGAACATCGACTCACCAATCGATTCCGCCTCGATGGAAGGCCTGCGCGAAGCAACCCAGGGCGTGCTCGCCGGACTGACACCACGCGAAGCCAAGGTGCTGCGCATGCGTTTCGGTATCGACATGAATACGGATCACACGCTGGAAGAAGTCGGCAAACAGTTCGATGTCACGCGTGAACGTATTCGCCAGATCGAAGCGAAGGCACTGCGTAAACTGCGTCACCCGACCCGTTCCGAGCCGCTGCGCAGTTTCCTGGAAGTGGATTAAGCCGTGTACTGGCCGGTTCACGGCCGCACCGTTATACTCATCGCCTTGCTATAAGGGCCTGTAGCTCAGTTGGTTAGAGCAGGGGACTCATAATCCCTTGGTCCCAGGTTCGAGTCCTGGCGGGCCCACCAATCACATGGACATCATTGCATTATGACGCCGAGACCGGGGATCATAATCCCCTGGTGCGGGGCATGGCGGTGACTTTTCCCCCGCGATCAATGATCTGGAAATCTCTAAGTCGGAGCAGTCACCATGGCGGTGAAATGTCATCCGGCCCCTTCATTGTGCGCGTGAAGAAGACTCTCATTGCAATACATACTCAGGCGTCATTCCCGACTGAAAGAAAAAGTCCCTTTCTTTTGATGCGCGTTTAGCGGTAAATGAGCACTTGATTGTCATGGCTATACTGGCGGGGGAAAGGTCATCGGACATAGAGGAACTTGCTGCATGGACATTGTAAATATAACCGGATCGCTGGCCGGGTGCCTGACGACCATTGCCTTCATACCTCAGGTTGTCAGAACCTGGAAGACACGCTCGGCACAGGATATCTCCCTCTTCATGTTCCTGTTATTCAGTTGCGGCGTGTTGCTGTGGCTGATCTACGGGATTCTGCTGCACGCGCTGCCGATCATCCTGGCCAACGGCATCACCCTGGTGCTGTCGACATCAATCCTGGCCATGAAGGTCAGGGACATGCTGGTCCGCCAGCGACGCCTGCGGTCAGCCGATCAACGCACGCTCTAACGATATAATGCGAAAAAACAGGGGTCAGATCCCGCTTTTCGCTTATGTTTATTGATAATCACGATATGACCCCTGTTTCTCTACGCTCTTGCCGGGGCTTGAGCTTCGCGAATCGATAGAAGACGATTAACCAAACGAGACATGCCGCATTGTGAAAAGAATCGCTGTTTTTGCAGACGTACAAAACATTTATTACACCACGCGCCAGGCCTATGGCCGCCAGTTTAATTACCGGAAACTTTGGCAGCGAATCAGTTCCGAAGGAGAGATTGTTTCTGCAATCGCCTATGCCACGCATCGTGGCGATGAAAAACAACTCAAATTTCAGGATGCCCTCAAACACATCGGCTTCACCGTAAAACTCAAGCCCTATATTCAGCGCAGTGACGGTTCTGCCAAGGGTGACTGGGACGTTGGTATTACGATTGATGTGCTGGAGGCTGCCAAAGATGTTGACAAGATTGTATTGCTCTCCGGT
>JAOULY010000301.1 GCA_029881775.1 Gammaproteobacteria bacterium | reverse complement strand
GCACGGCGCACCCTACATTTGCTGAATGTCCGGCTTCGACCAGATAACCGTCATCCCGGCGCAGGCCGGAGTCCAGACAGTACGTATTAATCTAGGCCCGAGTTCGGCCAGAATGCGACATTCCCCGGATTTCTGGGAACGTCTTAGTTGCCGGGTGGGTTCAACTGGTGAGCGCAACACTTTATCTTTATACAAAAAGATGGAGTGTGAGCAATGGCTTATCGGACACGTATCAAGTACACGGCGGCACAGAAAGCAGAGATATGGGATCGCTGGCAACGGGGCGAACCATTAACCGCCATTGGTCGATTGTTTGATCGGCCATCCTCATCGATATTCACTATGCTGGCACCAACGGGTGGTATTCGTCCGCCACCTCGGCGACGCTCGGGCCTGGCACTGACGCTGGCGGAACGTGAAGAGATCTCGCGCGGCCTTGCCCGCGATGTGTCCTTGCGGACGATCGCCGCCCGATTGAAGCGTGCACCTTCAACGATCAGCCGCGAAGTCAATCGCAATGGTGGCTTGCAGCACTACCGGGCCAGCCATGCTGATCAGGCGGCCTGGGATCGAACACGACGGCCCAAGCCCTGTAAACTGGTGCGTGAGCCGGCGCTTGGCCGGCTGGTGGCGCGCAAGCTCCGGTTGCACTGGTCGCCGCAGCAGATCGCCGGTTGGCTAAAACGTGAGTATCCACACAACGAGTCCCGACAGGTGTCACACGAGACCATCTACAGAAGTCTGTTCATCCAGGCGCGTGGCGCCCTGAAAAAAGAGCTGCAGCAGCATCTGAGGACCCAGCGTGCGATACGCCGCTCCCGGCATGCCAGCCATAAAGGGGATGGAAAGGGTCAGATCAAGGATATGGTGTCCATACGTGAACGCCCAGCGGCGGTTGAAGACCGTGCAGTACCGGGTCACTGGGAAGGCGACCTAATCTTCGGTACGCACAACAGTCAGATCGCGACACTCGTCGAGCGCCACACGCGCTATGTCATGCTGGCGAAGGTATCAAACAAGAATACCGAAACCGTGATCAATGCCCTGATCAAACAGGCACGCAAGCTGCCAGGCGAACTCTACCAATCACTGACCTGGGATCGTGGTAAGGAGATGCATGATCACAAACGCTTCACCTTGGCGACCGATATAAAGGTCTACTTCTGCGACCCGCAGAGCCCGTGGCAGCGGGGTTCCAACGAGAATACCAACCGGTTACTGAGACAGTATTTTCCCAAAGGCACTGACTTGTCGGTACACTCGCAGGCAAAGCTGAATGCAGTAGCACGGCAACTCAATGAACGACCGAGGAAAACATTGGAATACGAAACACCGGCTGAACGATTTAATGCATGTGTTGCGTCGATCGGTTGAACTGGCACGCAAAAACGGTCATTCCGTCTGGCATTCGATTCACCGATGACTCGAGAGGATCGCAGATCAGGGACGCGTCACATGAAGTCGATGGTAATGGTTGCAAACGAAATAACCGCATCCGGGCGCAAAATGACCGCGGCGGATGTCAAATTGATTTATGGCGTCCTGAAACGGTAGGAAAAACTGGATGGTGATGTCAGCCGGTCGCGCGCCATGTAATGGGTCGTGCCCCACTCGGTCACGCGCTCGCGGCCATCGAGTTCGAATCGCGCCCGTACCGTCCAGAAATACCGTGCATTTGGGGCAAGGGCCGTCGCTGGCCGATGCTCGGCGGAGGGCAGACCGTCGCGGCGGTAGACGATACCTGCCGGGGCGAGTTCATGCTCCCGAGCGATTAGCAGATCATAACGGACGTTCTTCACCCGGCCCATCTCGGCAGGCGCCACCCGCAGGTCGCTTTCACGCGGGAAACTCTGCCAACGAAGCGTAGGCTGCACTCCAGTCACTGTCTTCCACTCGAACATGGGACCGATCACGGCATCACCGCTCAGTTGACCGCGCAGGCGTGGCTCTATCGGCGCGAGACCGAAGGCGACCGCCAGGAGGCCTGCCGAATGGGCGCCCTCATCCGGAAACGGGTAAAGCAGAAAGACGCTGTCATAGATCTGGGAAGCGAGGGCGGCGTAACCCTCCTCCAGCGCATGCAACAACTTCTTGCCCTGATCGGCCGACCACTCCGCCAGCGTGAGCCGTTTTCCCTCGTAGCGATAATCGTAAGCGAACGTCTCGGCATTATCGCCGGTGCGCACCAGCCGGACATGCGCTTCCATATAGATCTGCACCGATGCGTTGATGCCTGCTCCCTGTGTACCTGCCCGGCTCACGGCCACTTCGAGCACGCTGTCGATCCCTTCGGCTGCGAAGGGCCGGTAGTCGATTGTCGGGACGGATGAGGGCTGGGGCCCGGGTGTGACCGTAGTCAGGGTCGTGCCATTGGCCAGCGCCACAGCTGTGATCCGGTCACGCAGCGCTGTCTGGATGGTTCGGGCAGTCACGGCGGCGGTGATATCCGCTTCGGCCTCTTGCACAGTCGCGGCAGGTGATGCGGCAACGGCGCCGGCAACGCCGCCCACCACACCCGCGACGCCGCACACGCCGAGCCAGAAGATGATGACGGCGCCGCAAAACTCGCCGCTGCAGCTGCCGTGGCCGATTTGACCAAGGCAGGAGACAAATGTCGTTCCTGCGCCTTTGCCCGCTCCCCCGACCCGACCGTGGGAGAAACCTTCGAACTTGATCTCGGGTTCCCGATCCAGACTGACGATCGCCACCTTGCCTAGAGTCCGCTGATGAGCTGTCGGCGGTACCCCGGTAGAGAGCGAGGCACAGCCGGACTGCAGCACATGGACCAGGACGAACAGCAAGACTACCCATCGTCGAATGCCAGGTGTACGGTATCCGCTACCGCGTTTTTCCTGGAGACCTGATATCACCAGAGCACTCCTGCATGCGCCATATCGATTACTCGATGTGTTGATCAGACGATCCCCGCAGGGGATCTCCGCGGATCTCTATCCGACGATTCCATTTCAAAGCAAACCATGGATAGACAAAGTAAGCAGCGGCCAATTATTGCCCATTTAATCAATATTTGGATATGCGGGCCCGTTGTCTTAGCGTTAGAAAAGTTCAAAACGAGTCGAAAGTCTCCGACCAGAGTCCGCCCCGTGAACGACCGCTTACAGTACGTTCCTGACCTACAAAGAAAAAATCCCTATGACCGAGTTGGGTCGTTCTCTGCCATTAAGCGATTGTTTATATTAGCGGTGTCTAAACGGCGACTATGGGCCAGGCCCGGACGTAGACAAGATGTATTAAGCACGGGCACTCGCATTGTGTTGTAGATGGTTCAGCCGCGCGGCCTTGTTAGTCGGCGGTAAATTACAGACTCGACAGGTAACCGGGTCCACCCAGTGCTATGACTGCTGCCTCGATTT
>JAOULY010000300.1 GCA_029881775.1 Gammaproteobacteria bacterium | reverse complement strand
CTGTGCAGGTCCAGCATGACGCGCTCAACCGGCAGGCCATTGCCCCGGTAGCTTGTTTGCAGGGCCGTCACCAGCGCAGGGTCAGGCGTGACCGGACCTGACCAGTGTGCATCCGCCTGGGCGATTTCCTGCCAGGCCAGCAGTTCGCTGTCTGTGGTGCGGTAACCGTTTGCTGTGCTGATCACCAGTCGACTATCACCGGTGACGCCAATGGCCTGGATGCCCGCGGGTATGCCGGCAGCTGCGCCCATCTCTTCAACCAGTTCACCCTCACGGGTCAGCAGCAACAGTTTGTCTGCGGTGGCGAGAATTATCAGGTCACTGAAATGCACTGCCCCGATCAATGGCTGTTCGATATTCGCTACTTGTACTGAATCCGCATAAACACGGCTGCCGATGGCCGAAACGGTTACGGCGCCGGCACTGAAGGCGGTAATCCCGGTCGGTGCCCGGATGCCATACCAGTCGAGCAGGGCAGGTGACTGTACATGGGTGCTGTCCAGTGCCAGTTCTTCCGTGTGATTGAGCGCCAGGCCGGTGAGTGACAGCAGGATGACAAAGGCAGCGGACAGCAGGCCGATCCAGCGATGCCACAGGTAGAGCGAACGCAGCCGCGTGCCGGCGGACTTGTGTTTATTGTGTCGCGTCATGGTCCGTGACTACCTGGCTGTGAAAGTACAGGGCGAGTCGGGCGAGTTTTTTCAGTGCGCGCACAGACAGCGTGGCACCCGACACACCGTCGACCGGGCCATCCAGTTCATACGCCGGTGTTATGCCCAGCCCCGGGAACTGGTCAGTAAAAAACGGGTGTTTGACTTCCCAGCCGCGACTCTCGCGGAACACGAGTACACGCAAGCGTTCGATGCCATGATTTTTGATGACGATGCCCGTGGTGATCGGTTGTTCCTTGCCGATTTCCTCCAGTATCCAGGCGCTGCGTGCATCCTTTAACCAGTAACGCACCCGGATGGCCGGGTAACGATGTCCCATGATGGCGGTGCTGGTTTCGCGCACGTCGTCTTTCAGCCAGAGAACCTGTGCAGCGGGGACTTCACCTGCAAAGACTTCATTGAGGAAATCTTCAGGCGACTGATAAATGCTGCCTGCCGGCGTCGGGCCGGCAGACAGGAACAACAGCAACAGGGTGAATAGTCTGGTCATGGGGGCGAGGAGGATAGCAGGCCGTTATCCGGCTCGCGAGTCTGCCGTCTGCTCAGAACTGGTAGCCGATACCCAGGTCGAAGGCGCTGAAGTCGGTATTGTTGTCCAGCTCTCGATCGCGGTAGTCAGCCTTGATAACGACCTGCTTGTGCGGCCAGAAATTCAGGCCGACTTCCCACTGGTCGAACATGTCCTGGCTGCGACCGCCCTCGATGTCCTCGTAGCGTGTGTACAGACCGAGCTTGTCATGTACCTTGAAACTCGGCTCGATGTACCAGCCCTTCTGTTCATCCGCACCCGCTGTGGTCACGGCGGTACCGTCGAAGTCCCATTCCGCGTACAGCGCACGCAGGCCAAAGGGGCCTTTCTGGTAAACCGCGTGTGTCTCATACAGCACGCCTTTATCCAGGCCGTCACCACTGGTCTGCGATGCATCTGTCTGATACTGGAGGCTGGCAGCGAGTTCGAGGCCGGGAATGCCGGTATAGCGCAGTCTTCCGGTGACGGCAAAATCATTGGCGATGGCCTCACCGGTTTTCTGCCGGCCGCTGCGCACCCGGAATGGATTACTTCCACCGGTGCTGTCTATCTTGAGACCTTCGTGAATCGCCAGGTCCCAGCTGACACCGTTGGCATGCTGGCCGGTGAGTGCTGCGCCGCCAGCCCACCAGGTCGCCGGTATGATGATGTTTTCGACATCGTTACGCTCAACGCCGTAGAAGGTATCCGGTTCGTGCGTCTCGTTCAGGATGCCGATGGGTAACAGGAATACACCGCCCTTCGCCTGCAGGCCGTCACGGATGTCGAATTCAACATAGGCCTGTTCGACTTCGACTTCACCCGGTTGACCTTCACCGGCAACGTCATGTTCGATCTCGAATTCCGAGAAGAATCGGATGTTGTCCGTGAACTTATGGCCGAAGAACAGCACGAACCGGTGCAGGTCAATTTCGTCGTCCGCGCCTTCGATATTGTTGTAATGCAGTTCGCCATAACCGCCGATCGTGGTGCGGTCGGCCCGGTTACCACGGCTGCCGGTGGACGTTTCCTCAACGGCTACGACGGCGGCCTCGGCCTTTTCATCGGCATCGGCTGCCTGTTTTGCGGTGTCCTGCTGACTTCTTTTCAGGGCCTCGATTTCTTTTTGCTGTGACTGGATGTTCTCCCACATATGTTCGGGCGTGGGCTGCTGTGCGGCGGTTGTCGCTGTTGCCAACGTCATGCTGGCCGCCAGCAGGACTGAGTGTACGATTGGGTTATTCACGGGGTTTACTCCAGCAGAGTTGTTGAATTCGATGGTCATATTCTAAATAATCTAAATATAAATGCAAATGATTCTTATTAAGACTGGCATTAATGGCTTGCCAGGGCCTGTAGGTATTAACTAATTGAATATATAGATATTAATAATGGACTCTAACTGCGGGGGCGTTGGCCTCTCCCATGCGGGAGGCTGGCCTCATTTACAGTCAGCAGTTATATTGCTGTTAATTGGTTCGTTTTTAACGATGACAGATTTAACACGGGAGTAGCACATGGCACAGGCAAACAGTTTTAGCCCCCAGTTAACAGAAGCCGATCTGGCGCTTACGGCAACCGCGCGCGAGAAAATGCTCGAGCTGTTCAGTCAGGTGGAAGACGATGACCTTAAAGCCATCCGCGTATTTGTTTCCGGTGGCGGTTGTGGCGGCATGGGTTACGGCATGACCTTTACCGATGCACAGTCGGAATATGACTGTGTGCGCAAGGAAGAGGGTTTTGATGTTTACGTGGATGCCGTTGCGCTGAATTTCCTGCGCGGTGTCGAGATCGACTACGTCGAACGCCCGACCGGTGCGAGTTTTGTCTTCAATAATGCGTTTGCCATTACCGGCGGCTCTGGTACCTGCGGTGCCTGCGGTGCGGCCGGCGGAGGCTGCGCCTAGCGCAATAAGCTCCCTGGCCCGGGACACTGCAGTGCACAATCGTGGGCAGTGTGTCATGTCGCGTGCCGGAAAAGCGCGGATACGGCTTGCAGCATTATTGATGCAAGCCGGCGCGCAACCATGTATTCCCGTCCACAGGGCGCCGTGCGAATGACGCCACTGACACCCCGTCTCCTTCTGATTGCACCGCCGAACAGTTACCGGACGGCGGCCTACATTGCCGCTGCAAGAAAAAATAACATCGATGTGCTGGTTGCATCGGAAGGGCGATACTCGCTCAGCAGTGACA
>JAOULY010000029.1 GCA_029881775.1 Gammaproteobacteria bacterium | reverse complement strand
GAATCCCGCGACCATCCATAGCCAGCCATGCAGGCTGCCGCTGGCGATACCACCAAGCATTGCTCCAATGTTGCAGCCGAAGCCCAGCCGCGCTCCGTAGCCAAGCAACAAGCCACCCGTTACCGCCGTTAACAGGCGCTTGCCGCCCAACCTCGATGCCGGCGCAAACTTGCCGGCAAGCGCGGCGGCGAGCAGTGCGCCCAATATGACACCAAAGTCCATCACCGACGTTGTATCAAGCAACACACTGCTGTTGAGCGAGAGGTTCGGGTAACCGCTGCTCCAGTAACTCCAGCTTGCAGGTTCGCCGCCCAGTGCGCCCCATATCTTCGCGCCCCACAATCCGAATGCATAGGTAATGCTCCATGGATAGCCAGCAAGCAACAGAGTCGCCAGGCTGAGTATTGCCAGGCCGAGCACACCCCACCACAGCGGCCAGGGACCATGAACAAGTCGTTCTGTAAAGCCGGTGCTTCCAACCCGCCAGTCGATTGCATGCACGGAACCCTTGCGTCCGGCTTCCATCCGCCGCACCAGCAAATAGAGCAAGGACAGCACGACAAGCTGCATCAGCAGGCCCTGCCACCAGCCAAGGTTCTCGATAAGGGAGATGCTGTCGTAGCCCGGCAGCGACAGCCACCAGTGTAAATGTGCCGTTCCAAGCGTGGCGCCGACAACAAAAAATACCAGTGTTATCAGCATATCCACCTGCCCCTGGCCCGCGGTGTACAGGGTACCCGAGCCACAGCCCCCGCCGAGCTGCATGCCGATACCAAACAGGAAGGCCCCGACCATCACGGCTGTGCCGACCGGTGCCAGGGCGGCACCTGCCTGTATGGCGGGAAATAATTCGCCTATCAGGGGAAAGAACAATATGGATGTGATAGCGAGAAGCAGGATCTGCGCACGAACACCGGCGCTATCCCTGTCCCGTATGAAGCGGCGCCAGCCGCCACTGAAGCCGAAGGCAGCGTGCAGAAGGGTGATGCCGAGACCCACGCCGACAATGAATAACAGATACTGCCTTCCGGCCAGCTCGCCACGCAGGAACAGGCTGATAACCAGGATAGCGGCGCTGGCCATCAGCGCCGGAAAAAGATCTGCCTGTCTCTGTTCCGCAACCTGGTTCATCTGCAGGATGATCCTGAATTACGCCCGGGGAATCAATGGGGTCAGACTCGATTGATCACAGGATTAATACCGGGGTAATAATAATCAGCCGGGCCAGAGCCTTTGACACGCCAGCTTCATGTCCAGTCAATGGTGTCTGTCGCATTCAGATTCCAGCAGCTCATCCAGCCCCGGCATGTCCTGCCGTAGCTGATCCAGGTCAACGGGTCTTGCCTGCGCGTCCAGTGCATACACGCCCTGAGGTCCGCATACGATCACGGCTACCGGCTCAATTTTCCCCAATAGCTGGCAACCGTATGCAAAATTGCTGCACTGTACATCGACAGACTCGACGGCAAGCAGTCTATATCCGTACTCATTGCATATTTCTCGGCTACGCAAGCTACTCATTTACTGCTCCACCCTGCGCATACGCCTTATCCCCTGCCAGAATGACGGCGACAGGAACAACGCAGCCGAGAGATAAATCATCTGCAATGGAACTATCCGTATACGGCCGCTGCTGTCCAGTTCGAGGGTCGTATCGATGAATTCCGGCTCGATACTGATCGATGCTTCCCGGACACTGGCAAGCAGCCCGGCGACCGGTCCGACAATGGCCCATAACTGTCCCGTATCCGCCGGGTCGCCAAGCCCTACACGAACACGCAGGCTGACGTCCTTCTTGTGAACCGCACGCCACATTGCGCCGATGTACCTGGCGATCCGCCGACGGAATCTCCTTTGCCGGATTGCGGCCAGCACATGCAGCTGCTTCCCGGGCGAACGCCCGGCAGGTTTGATTTTCTGTTCGCGCCCTTCGTCTTCAGGCGCCGGCGCACCGTCTTGTGATGGGCTCAGCCGCACACGCACCAGGCCAAATGCCCAGTGCAGTCGGATATCGTTGCGGAACTCCTGCTGCCAGGACACCCTGAAGGTGAGCGTGAGGGGAACTGCCAGCAGCGCAACCAGCATCAGCAGGAATGCCACCACCCCGGTCAACATGGGACTGGCCGGTTGTTAAACCGCGGTCTTTTCACTCTTCGCGGTGGCCGCCTTGCCTATCGTGTCAGCGACCTTCTCCAGTACCGATGCAGTACCGGACTTGATCGGCTCGACCCGGACGCCGTCTTTATTGATGATGACAAGCGCCACCGGCTTCACACCGCCGCCACCGCCAGTGCCGCCACCGTGACCGCTGCATTTTTGCGACTCTGTACCCTCGCCTCCACCAACGCCAAAGCCGAAACCGACATTCACGAGTGGAATCAGGGTATTGCCCTCGACAGTGATGGGATCGCCAACAACCGTCTTGGTATTGAGCATGCGCTCGATTTCACCAACGGCCTTGTCAAACAGTTTCTCTATGTCGTCCATAACCGCCTCCACAGATAACCCTTCTGGCACGTGCTGCTTGTTTAATATATAGCACATATACCGGGAGGGTCAGGGCCGGCTGACAGTACAAGGGGACGGAGGGAATAAAAATTAATCCCTCCATCCCCTTTTATCTATCTGACATAGCCGATGACAGAAATGAAGTGGCATATGGAACCGATAAGAATAAAGAAGTGCCAGATACCGTGGGCGTGATCCAGCTTCTGTAGCTTACCCAGTATGTAGAAGACCACACCCACGCAATAAGCCAGGCCACCGGCAACAAGCAACTGTAATCCAGTCGCAGGCAGCACTGCCTTGAGGCCCGCATAGTCAAACGAGCAGGCCCAACCCATGGCAAGATAAATAACCAGTTGACCGACCTTGACGACCCGGCCAGATAAAAAGACCTCTGTCAGTATGCCCACCCCGGCCAGCGCCCAGACGATGCTCATAATCAGCCAGCCGTTGCCATCACGCAGACTGACTAACATATAGGGTGTATAGGTACCCGCAATCAGTAGATAGATCGCGATATGGTCCAGTAACTTGAAGGTGCGTTTTAATTTTGGCGGGTGAAAACTGTGGTAGAGGGTCGACATGGTGTAGAGCAAAACCATTGTTATGCCAAACACCGTGAAACTGGTGATGATCCACGGATCGCGTGTCTGGATACCAATGGTAAGCAGGGCACCCAGGCCGACCAACGCAAGTACCGCACCTACCAGGTGGCTGATGCTGTTGAGCCTTTCACCGTAGTACATCGTGCTCCGTCCGTTTTGATTTTAAAACCAGTGCCCGGAACCCTGTTTTCTAAATTTGATTCGCGGGATTTCTGGCTTAACCCTATGCCCGTTTACTGAAGTCGGTCAAGCGCGCCTGCTGCACATAAGCAAAAAGGGGGCGGAGAGATTAATTTTTATTTCCTCGTTCCCTTTTATCCTGATATTTTCACGATCACGGTGGATTGTGGTTTATTCTCCATTACAGTGGTTCACCCGCCGCGATAACAAGGAGTACGCATGCCCGCGCCGAGTCCGTTGCTGCTGTGGTTGTTGCTCTGCCTGCTGCCCCTGCAGGCATTCGCTGGTCCGCCGGTCGATCTCGAGACGGCGCTAAAGTCCATTCCCGCTTACGCGCCTGACCGGGTGCTGGTGCGCTTCAAACCCGGCACTGCCGCTGCCAGCGTCGCCGACCTGCACCGGCAGGCAGGCGGCCAAATGCTGGAAACCATCCCGCACATCGACGTGCAGGTGATCAGGATACCGCCCGGCAGGTTGCAACAATCACTGCGAAGATACCGTGCCAACCCCAACGTTGAATTTGCCGAACCCGACTATCACCGCATACTGGTGCTACCCACCGAAGGTACCGATCCGCCACCACCGGACGGCACCGGCGCCGACTTCTTTCCCGAACAATGGGGACTCAACAATACCGGGCAACTGCTGATCGATCCGACATTCGGCCTACCCTTATTAACCGGCACAGCCGATGCCGACATCGATGCACCGGAAGGCTGGGACATCAGCACCGGTGATGCCGGCGTGAAAATCGCGATCCTCGATTCGGGTGTCGACTGCAATGCGGTGGACCTGGCCGGCAAGTGCGTCGAGCAAATGAGTTTCGTTTCCGCCTACAGTGCCACGCTGGACGACATCACCGCACATGGCACCCACGTCGCCGGCATTGCGGCGGCCAACACCGATAACGCCAAGGGCACCGCCGGTGTCGGCTGGCAGGCCTCCATCGGTAACCTCAAGGCCTGTTACGAATTCCAGATCGACCTGTTCCCGCCCTTCGGTATTTACATCACCGTCGGCGTATGCCCGGTGTCCGCCTCGGCCGCGGCCATCACTTATGCCGCGGACAACGGCTATCACGTCATCAACATGAGTTACGGCAGTGATGTCATCGACCCCCTCGGTGAACCCGTCGGGCCCTCCGTGCCGCCCAACGCCGAGACAGCCGCCATCGCCTATGCCTGGAGCCAGGGCGTGGTCATCGTCGCGGCGGCCGGTAACGATGCCAACACCACCCAACTCTATCCTGCGGCCTATAACGAAGTGATCGCCGTGGCCGCCACCGACCGCTACGATAACCTCGCGTCCTTTTCCTCCTTCGGTAATAGCTGGGTGTCGATGATGGCACCGGGCGAAAACATCATCTCCACCGAGCCGGACTTAAGTTGCGTGCTGCTCATCCCCGGTTACGTACCCGGTGTGGACGATTGCCTGACCTGGAAGTCCGGCACCTCGATGGCGAGCCCGCACGTCGCGGGCGCCGCGGCACTGCTGTGGGCGCAACTCTATCCCGGGCAGGCGCCATCCGGCTGTGTCGCCTCCAACGGCATGCCCTGTAACAGCGTGGTGCGCAGTTTTCTTGAAAACGGCGCCGATGCCAGCGGCGCACTGGGGCAGAACTTTCTCGCCTGGAGCCAGAACGGCCGGCTAAACCTGTTTAACATGCTGTCGGACGGCGACGGCGATACGGTGACCAGCCCCGCTGACAACTGCCCGGACATTGCAAATCCAGACCAAACCAACACGGATGGTGACATTGAGGGTAATGCCTGCGATAAGGACGACGACAACGACGGCCTGACTGATGCGCAGGAACAGGCCCTGGGAACCAATCCCTTGCTATCGGATACCGATGGCGATGGCCTGGGTGATTTCGATGAAGTTAACGCCGATGGAAATCCGTCCACCTACCAGTTCGGTGTAGATACCGATCCGAACAATCCCGATACCGATGGCGACGGTGACACGGATGGATTTGAAGTAACCATAGGCACTGATCCACTGGATGACCAGTCCACTTTCCTGGATGTTGCCGGCGATATCAATGGCGATGGCCAGGTCAATACCGGTGACCTGGTGCTGGGTGTGCGCATCCTGACCGGCTTGCATTCAGCTACCGTTCCGGAACGTACACGCTTCGACATAGCACCGCTTTCAGGTGGACTGCCATTGCCGGATAACACTATAAATATTGGTGATTACCTCATTCTGCAACGCCTCGTGTCAGGCAGCATTAGTTTCTGATTCAGTAATGAATAAAAGAAAAAAAGGGGACGGAGGGATTAATTTTTAATTACTCCGTCCCCATTTACAAAACCGGAAATCCAGCAAATGTAGGGTGCGCCGTGCGCACCAGTTGCTACTGTATGTATCCCGGTGCGCACGGCGCACCCTACGATGTTTCTTTAATTAACGGGAGTGCCGTAGCCCGGATGTAACGCAGTGGAATCCGGGGAGACACTCCCGGATTACGTTTCACTCCATCCGGGCTACCGGTTGAGGAACCGTAGTGCGGGTTGCTGTAGGTGCGCCTTGCTTTTTAAGCCTGCTTCTGGCCGGATGTGTGCGTACAGATGGCATGACGGGAACGTCCGGAGTTGCGTCCAACCCTTAGACACATCAGCCCCAGCAACAACAATATCCATGCGCCCGCCTGCCTTACCGGCACATATTGATTAGCGACACTGCAACCGCCGCCACCACCGCCCGTTGTTAAATTTGCATTGGCAATTGCCGTGGCCGGACCACCGGGGTCAGCAATGATGCCGTTCGCTGTCAGGTCCGCATCGCCTCGCTGCCCGTCAACAAAATGCAGGGTGACAATATTGCCGTTAATAACCGCGCCGGTGGTACCGTCGTAATCAAACCTGTACCAGTGGTCAAGCGCGTTGCCCGGCTCGGGTCCATACATGAAATAGGCATCCGGAGCAGCCCCCTGCGGCAGCGTGATCTGAATTTCAGCCGCACCGCCCGGGGCTACACGGGTGACATGTATCTCGAAGAAGCCCTGCTGAAAATTGAAACCGTTCAGCACCGAAGACAGATTCAGCGTTGAGCCGTCCAATGGACGTACGTAGTTGAGCGCCTGGCCAGCGATCTTCGATTCGATCGTTACGTAATCATTTACGGGCACGGGCAAAACAGTAATGAATGTAGCAACATCTCCTTGTTGGCTGTCCGGCACCGTATCATTGTTGCCATCACCACCATTCGGACCACCGTCTTCAACAGCGGCATCGACGCCATCCATATCAACCGGCACAAGGCCGGCACCGCCGGGAGAGACGGTGATAACACCATTGGCAGTCAGGTCATCATCACCACGCAAACCATCGACATAATGCAGCGTGATAACGTTCGCGGAAATCTGCGCCCCGGTCGTGCCGTCATAGTCGAACGGGTACCAGCCGGCCACGGCATTTGAGGGTGTCGGGCCATAGTTAAAGAACGTATCCGGTGTGTCGCCTGGCGGCAATGTCATGGTAGCGGTACTGGCGCCATTCAGTCCAACGCCGGTAATTTCATAACCGGCAAAACCACGCCTGACTTTCATGCGATTGGCAACCGCAAGGGTCAGCAGGTCATAGGTGCTGCCGGGGTTGGCGAGATAGAACGACATATCCATATGCGATAGTGACTGCAGCGGATTTGACACGGGTGCAACCAGCACGACAGATTCACCGCTTCCGGCCGGGTAGGTCGCCACGTGTTGTTGCAGGCTATCCGGCACAGCATCCGAATTGCCGTCTCCCCCGTTCGGCCCGGCGTCTTCCAGACGGTCGATGGCACCATCCTGATCACCGTCAGCGCCAACGTAGATGTTTATCAGGGTGGTGTCATCAAGGCTACCCGAGCCGTCGGCCAGCGGAAGAGCACTGGAAAATGGCTGGCTACAAACGAAGAACGGTGCGACATCCGGGCAAGTCGGCAGTGTCGCGATGGCATCAACAACATTCATGCCAGTTCCAGTGACCTGGGAGAAAACAGTAAAGCCACCGTTTTGTGCATCCAGGTTGGCCGAGTTGTCTGCCAGGTTGAAGAAGAATTCGCTGGTGGCGCTATCCGGATTACCACCAAGCTTGGCCATCGACAGCGTAGCGCGCAGATTGGACAGGTTAAATTCATTAACTACAGGCGGATCCTCGGGTATATGGGTCGTACCGCCACTTAAAAAGCCACCGGGGATACCGTCGAAAATGTAACCGCCTCCCTGGATAATGAAGCCCGGGACAGATCGGTGCAGAAACGTTCCGTCATAATCACCGCGATTGACGTAATTCATGAAATTCGCAACCGTGAGCGGCGCAACTGAATCCAGCATCAGGAGATCGATGGCGCCAAGGTCGGTCTGCATACGCAAGTTGAAATCAGCCACAGTCGCTGAAGCAGCGGTGAGCAGGCCCGCCGCGACAAGCAGGACCGAAGGTATCCGGATGCGATTATTACAAGACATTTTCATTGAATTACCGTTAGTTATAGTGGATAGCATAATCTTCACAGGTGAGCAGCTTACATTCTAGCCGTCCGGGTTGACCATGCCCTAGTGTACCAAAGGGCACGTTTTACAGAGGCTTCGTTACCACCCTATGCCCGTCTCTAACAAATTCATGGATAACAGCACTTTATAAAGCACCCTGGCGGACAGGCCCCGCCTCCTGTACCCATAAATCCGCCTAATTGACTGAAAGTCATGGGAATAATCACATACTAATTACTAAAGTTTACGCCCCGCGGCCCGATTCAAAGTGATAGACGAATGCCTTCGGCCACACGCAGTCATGTACAGGCTGCTGCAACCGTACCCGTGGACATTCGACTCAAACCAGCTGGCGTCGGGGCATGCACGAAAATCAGGACAACAACAAGCAGGCTACCGGCCAGGGATCCAGACAGGACGGTAGCGGATACCGTGAACAGCGCTCCATGAACCGCTGGCAGTACCGTGCCGACCAGGTACAGCTGCGCCAGCAACAGGTTCAGTCCGAAATGAGCGCCAGCGTGCAGGTCGCAGCAATTGTGGTCGCTGTCTTCTGGAACTACGCCCCGCATGCACTCATGCTCGGCTGGGCCTTCGCCGTCGTTGCTACCGTCGGCATCCGTTCACTGTTTATCTCCGCCAGTAATTCATTGGAACGGCGTGATGATGTGGATGTCTGGGGCAAGCAGTACATCATGGGTTCCTTCCTGTCAGGTGCATGCTGGGGTTCCTTCGGCATACTCTCGGTCATTTACAGTGACCTGATGCACCAGTTATTTGCCATGGCCTTACTCGTCGGTATGTGCCTGACCGCATTTGCGTCCATGCAGTTTTCACCGCGAACCCTGTTGGCATTCGTTATACCCGCCCTGCTCCCCATAACCGCCTGGTTTATATATACCGGCGGCTCAATGCAATACGCCATGGCAGGGCTTAACGCGATATTTATCTATGTCATGCTGGGCGCGTCACACGCCATCAGAAAAGTACAGGCAAATACCATCGGCCTCGGCCTGCATAACACAGAACTGATCACGAACCTGATCAAAACACGCGAAACTGCCGAGGAAGCGCAGAAGTACGCCGAGCGCGTAAACCTGCAGTTACAGGAACAGATGGAAGAACGGCAACTCGCCGAAGAACGCATTCGCGCGTCTGAACAACGGATGAGCGCTATTTTCGAAAGCATGCAGGACACGATTTACCAGACCGACCTGGATGGCATCATCCAGTGGGTGACCCCGTCCATAAGACAATTACTCGGTTATGACGCGCATGAAATGGTTGGCAGGAGCATCAAGGAATTTTACCTTGTTTCGGGAGATCACGGTGAGCTCAAACATGCGCTGAATATCAATAACGGTCGCTTGCAACATTTTGAAACACGCCTTGTACACAAGGACGGAACGCATATCTGGATTTCGGAAAATTCGCATTATCGCTACGATACCGCAGCCAACCCGGTGGGTATCGAAGGCACAATCCGTGATACTTCCGCGTTGAATCTCGCCAGGGAAGCCTTGCAGAAGGAAAAGGACCGTGCCCAGGTCACGCTTGGTTCGATCGGTGATGGCGTCATCACTACAGACATGAATGGCAATATCGAGTACATGAACACAATCGCGGAGCAGTCCACCGGCTGGAAACTCAGCGACGCACGCGGCAGGTCCATGATCAAGGTCTTCAAACTGGTCGACGAAAAATCCCAGGAAGAGCCGCCCAACCCGGCCAGCCAGTGCCTTGAGTATGGCAAGAGCATCATGCTGGCCGGCCACCTGCTGCTCATCCATCGCTACCGCGAGCAACACATGTCTGTCGAGGTCAATGCCTCGCCAATTCTCGACGGCAATGGCGACATTACCGGCGTGGTACTGGTATTCCACGACGTCACCGAATTACGCGGCCTGGCCAAGAAAATGTCATACCAGGCAACTCACGATTCATTGACCGGCCTGCTCAACCGTCGTGAATTCGAGAACCGGCTGAAACTGGCAATCAACGATGCACGCCAGGAAAACAATCGACATGCCCTGTGCTACCTGGACCTGGACAACTTCAAGGTAGTGAATGACACCAGTGGACACATCGCCGGTGATGAACTGCTCAAGCAACTGACAATCAAGCTCCGCATCGAGCTGCGCGAGGCCGATACGCTTGCCCGGCTCGGTGGTGACGAGTTCGGCATCCTGCTGGAGGGCTGTTCGATTGAAAATGCAACGGAGCTGGCCGAGTCGCTGCGGTCAATCGTCGAGGACTTCCGTTTCGTCTGGGACAATAACTTCTTCAGGATCGGCGTCAGCATCGGCCTGGTCCCGATCGACCAGGACTGCGGCACACTGTCCGACATCCTGAGTGCGGCTGATTCCGCCTGCTATATTGCCAAGGAGCAGGGCCGTAACCGCGTTCATATCTACGAACCCAATGACGAGGCCGTTGCCGAACGTCATGGCCAGATGCAGTGGGTACAACGCATCCAGAACGTACTTGAAGAAGACCGCTTCCGGCTGTTTTTCCAGCCAATCGCCAAATTGTCACGTGATGCGAACGAGGAGAGCACCACGCATGGCGAAGTGCTTATCCGTATGCTGGATGATAACAACCGGATTGTCGGTCCGGGTTCATTCATTTCATCGGCAGAGCGTTACCAGCTGATGCCGGCCATCGATCGCTGGGTGGTATCCAACACGTTCAGGATGCTGACGCTGGACAAGCAACACATCAAGGACCATGTCAGTGCCTGCTGCATTAATTTGTCCGGCCAGTCACTGTCAGACGAGCGCTTCATGGAATTTCTTGTCAGCGAGATACGCGAGAGTGGCGTTTCACCGGAGCTGCTGTGCTTTGAAATTACCGAAACAGCAGTGATTGCGAACCTGTGCAATGCCTCCAGCCTGATCTCCAAGCTGCGCGCCATGGGCTGCCGTTTTGCGCTTGACGACTTCGGCGTGGGCCTGAGCTCGTTCGGCTACCTGAAAAACCTGGCCGTGGATTATCTCAAGCTGGATGGTTGCTTTGTGAAAAACATGGTGCACGACAGGATCGACCTGGCCATGGTGGAAGCCATCAACCAGATCGGGCACAGCATGGATATCAAAACGATTGCTGAATTCGTTGAAGACGAAGCAACACTGGAAGCCGTGCGGAAAATCGGCATCGATTACGCACAGGGTTACGAGATAGCCAAACCGGTACCCATCGAGATCGGCCTGTACGGCAAGCCGATTGACTACAGGCAGGCAAATGCCGCGGAGATAAAGGTAGTCTCAAACAGCTAACAACCGGTTACCGCTTGTTTTCCTCTGATTCGATCCGGTCAAGCTCTTCGTCCATCTCTTGCTCACTGAGCGGACGATAGGCCTCTTCTTTCTCGCCGCGTTTTTCGAACCAGGCGGAAAATATCACACCAAGCTCGAACAGTATCCACATCGGCACAGCCAGCAATGTCTGTGATATGACATCCGGCGGCGTCAGCAACATACCTATAATGAATGCACCCACAATAATATAGGGGCGCTTGCTACGCAGCCCTGCGCGTGTCGTCATCCCTGTCCATACCAGTAACACGGTGACAATCGGCACTTCGAACGCAGCACCGAACGCAAAAAACAGGGTCAGCACGAAATCGAGGTAACGACTGATATCCGTCATTACCGACACACCTTCCGGTGCCGTGCTGGTAAAGAAAGCAAAAACCAGCGGGAACACCACGTAGTAGGCGAATGCTGCACCGGCGTAGAACAGTACGGTACTGGATGCCAGCAATGGCATGACCAGCCTGCGCTCGTGCTTGTACAGGCCCGGCGCAATAAATGACCATACCTGGTACAGCACAAACGGTATGCTGATAAACAGTGACAGGAATAACGTCAGCTTGAACGGAATCAGGAACGGCGACGCCACTTCGATGGCAATCATGTTGGTACCTTCCGGCATGTGCGCCAGTAACGGGCCGGACAGTTTCGTGAAGAGCGTGTTGGAAAACGGAATCAGTACAACAAACACGACTGCAACGACAAGCACTATACGCAGCAGGCGGTCACGCAGCTCGATCAGGTGAGAGATCAGTGGCTGTTCGGTATCATCCACGCTTTCCGGTGTTTTATCCTGCATGCTTGTCCGGTTCTTGCGGGGTTTCATCCGCCGGTGCCGGCAGCGGTTTGTCAGCGCCGGTTTTTTCAGCAACGCGTTCGCCGGCCTTGACCGGTTCGCCCGTTATCTCGTCAAGCAGCTCCTCGAGTTCGGGCACAGCCGCCTGTTTCTCGAGCGCCTTGCGCAGCTCCTCGGTTGCCAGCTCACGGTCGATATCTGCCTTGACGCTGGATACAAAGCCGCGCATCTTGCCGACCCAGAGTCCGGCAGTACGCGCAATGCGCGGCAAGCGTTCAGGCCCGACCACCAGCAAGGCAATCACCATGATAAAGAGAATTTCCGAAAAACCGATATCAAACATGTCAGGTCGGCACGGTTGCGCTACCCAGGCCGGTCAGCTTCAGGCCTTGTCCTTGTCCTTGCGGGTAACTTCAGCGTCAATGACACGGCCCTGGTCCTTGTCTTCCAGGCTCTTGTCAGTCTCGTCCTCGCCCTCACGCATCGACTTCTTGAATCCCTTGATGGCACCACCCAGGTCGGAACCGACGTTCTTCAGGCGCTTGGCGCCAAACAACACCAGCACGATCGCCAGGATAATCAATAATTGCCAAACACTAATACCCATCATCACCTACTCCACCTGTGACTACACACAGAATCAGTTTAACCCTATTTTTTGCGCGCGGCCTTTTCCTCGATTCCGGACATGCCGAAACGCCGCTCCAGTTCGGCCAGCACGGCATCCGGGCCCAGCCCGCGCGCGGCCAGCATCACCAGCGTGTGAAACCACAGGTCTGCGGTTTCATGGACCAGTTGTGCATCATCCGCTCCCAGTGCGGCCATGATTGTTTCCGTTGATTCCTCACCGACCTTCTTGAGAATACTTTCCATCCCCTTGTCGAAGAGACCAGCCACATAGGAGCTGCCGGGGTCCGCGTCTTTACGCGCCTCGATTACAACTGCCAGTTTTTCGAGTGTATCGCTCATATT
>JAOULY010000299.1 GCA_029881775.1 Gammaproteobacteria bacterium | reverse complement strand
TCCTTAGCCATGCACTGTCACAATGCCGTGAGCGACAGTGAACAGGGATAGGGGTCAGCCTGACTGACGGGTAGCGACCTTCGAGAAGACCTCTGCCTGGCCATCTATTCTATTTAACATAATATACATTATACGAACCAGCATACATCGTAGGGTGCGCCGTGCGCACCAGACGCTGCTGCAAGTATCCCCCGGTGCGCATAGCGCACCCTACATTGGTTTATAGATTTAAATACCTGCAGAAATCAGTCCCTGTGCCCGCTGCGCTTATCAAAGCGTTCATGCATGCGCTGGTTATGCCTGCGTTCTTCCGGATCTCTTGTCCTGTCGCGCCTGTGTTGCGTGTTCGGCTGGTAGCGCTCGCGATGCTCCTTGTGTTTGACATGCGGTTTATCACTATCTATCCAGAGCGGCACACGGTCACGCCTGTCCAGGTGATGATGGGACGGCAATGTTCGGTTTCGCAGCCACTTATTACCATCACGGTAGTAATAATTCCCCGAAGTAATATGAAAATAGACCTCGCTACCCGGGTAGTAATGGTAACGATAGGGATAATGATAATAGGCCGATGAATAGACCGGCGGACCGCCACGGTAGTGAGAACTACAACCGGCAGTGACGGCCAACATAATAGCTGACAGTACTGCCATCGAGACGACAGATCTGGAACTGTTCATGTTCTCGTTACGCAAGCTGCAGAACAATCAACCCTGTACCTGCCAGCTACCATCCGCCTGACGACAGGCTGTGCCGTAGATTTTTTCCCGTTTGCCGCCGACCACGGCGTCCACGGTATATTCACGGCATGGCCCCGAACCCTGGTCATAGGTGCGGGTTGGTATGACAGTATATTGGTTACCGGTATCCGGGTTACGCCAGGTCGACGGTACACCGGTGCGCACCGTTTCCAGCGAACGCGCGGCTTTCAGGCGATCGGTATCGTCCATGGACCGGCCGACACTGCCACCAATCATCGATCCCGCCATGGTGCCGACAATAATGGCCGCTGTCCGCCCATGCCCTTTGCCGACCTCGGAGCCAAGTATGCCACCGAGTATTCCACCGATTACCATGCCCTCGCCTTCGTGCGTCTGGTACTGGGCGCAACCAGCGACCAGCAGGACGACCAGAAATAATATGTTCGTTGAGTGTTTCATGAGCAATACCCTCTTCCATTTGCACTCGTAATTACACTTGTTAAGTCTAGTAATAAATCCGCCAGAGTGAATTGATTTGCGTCACCACCTGGATAATTTCTGCTGTAATTTCAGGGAACCTGCCAGTGACTCTGTTGTATAAATAGGGGTAACTTTTGCCAGGCTACTGCGTTCAGCCATCTGTTATGATTGGTTTTATTTCTGCCAAAATCCGCTTTGGCGAGATAGCCACCCGCAACCCTGCCATATACCCGGATATTCGATGATTCGATCCTTGCTGAAAACACGCCACCGACTCCGGCATGCCCTGCTCCTGCTCATATGGGCGGCCTCTCCCGCTCATTCAGAAACCTTCCTGCTGCCACCGGCTGATGTGGACGTGGTGGGTCGTATCGAGTACATCACGGTCGGGCGGGATGACACGCTGCTGGATATTGCCCGTCGCTATGGCATTGGCCAGAACGAGATCCTGCATGCCAATCCGGACGTAGACCGCTGGTTGCCGGCGGAAAATTCACGGGTGGTGCTGCCGAGCCGCTATATCATTCCCGATGCCGAACGCACCGGGGTAATCCTGAACCTGCCGGAGATGCGGCTGTACTACTTCCCGAAACCAAAGAAAGGCGAGTCACCACAACTGATCACCCACCCGATCAGCGTCGGGCGCATGGACTGGAATACCCCGCTGGGGAACACGAAAATTATCAGCAAGCAAAAGAACCCCTCCTGGCGCCCGCCCGAATCCATCAAGAAAGAGGCGCTTGAAGACGGCAAGGTGCTACCCGATGTGATTCCCGCCGGGCCGGACAACCCGCTTGGCCTGTATGCCATGCGGCTGGGCGTGCCCGGTTACCTGATTCACAGTACCAACAAGCCCTACGGTGTCGGCATGCGCGTGACGCATGGCTGCATTCGCATGTACCCGGAAGATATCGAGGGTCTGTTTGCCGACATCCCGGTCGGCACGCCGGTGCATATCGTCAACCAGCCGATCAAGCTGGGCTGGATGGCCGGCGGCCTGTTCCTCGAATTACACCCGCCCCTGGACGAAGACCTGCCTCAATACGAAAACTATTTACAGCGCGTGCTGGACAAGGTGGCCGACATGATTGCGGCGCACCCGGAATGGTCTGAACTGAACGACAATCGCAGCCTTAGTCTGAACGGCGCTGCGCTGCGCAAGGCCGTGGAGGAAAAGAGCGGCATACCGCTGTTGATTACCCGCTAGTCCCAAACCGCACAGACATGAACCTGTAGGAGCGCCTTGCAGGCGCGATTATACGGACGTCAAAGTTAATCGCGCCTGCAAGGCGCTCCTACAGGGTGTAAGCAAACTGATTAATGAATTGCAGAAAACAAAAAAAGCCCCCGAAGGGGCTTTTTTCTTACGCACTATGCGCGAAGTACACGCAGCTTGCGCGTTCTACTTATGCATGGCCTTCTTGAACATGCGATCGATGCGTGTCTCTGTATCATCGGCACTGGCCTTGGCCTCGTTGGCAGTACGCAGTGCATCGGCGGCAGTGGCCCGGGCAGCGGCGGCGTCAGCCTTGGCAGCGGCAGCGTCTGCTGCAGCGGCTTCGACCTGTGATTTCAGCGCAGCCATATCAGCGGTATTGTTGCCGGTTGAAGCACAACCGGTCAGGGCGAGCATACCGGCGGCCATGATAACCAGGCCCTGTTTACGCAAGTGGTTTAAAGTCGAATCAGACATTTTGTCCTCCTGAGTGGATCAAATAACAGCAGCCATGTGCGCGTCCCGGTCGGGCAATGCCAACGGCCTGCCCGTATGCTAACCGATAACTGCCTGAATTCAAAAGTGTCGTCAATCAGCGAATTTCCACCTCGGTGCCGACCTCCACCCATTCCGCCAGCTGGTCAATCTGCGCGTTGGTGAGCGCCACACAACCATTGGTCCAGTTAAACTGCCGGTGCACTTCGATATCTCCTTCGCCGAGACCATGGATACCGAGATAACCCCCCAGCGGGGTTTTTTGCGAGGGTGTCTTGCCTGCCGCTGCATCGCGACTGACGCGTTCCCACAGCGAAAAATCAATGGTGCCGTCAAACAGTGCACGCGATGCCGTTTTTACATCCGGGTAATCAAACCCCATAAAGCGGTGATAACGCGAATTACGCGTTATCCAGCCAATCCGGTAGGTGCCGAGCGGCGTCCTGTTATCACCCATTTTCTTGTAGCGCGTCGTGCCAAAGCGTCCAATCGCAATATTCTCAAATGTCTGGACGAC
>JAOULY010000298.1 GCA_029881775.1 Gammaproteobacteria bacterium | reverse complement strand
GCGGATATCGGGGTCCTTCGGCGCCGTGGCCACCCGTGCCTTGCGCGGTTGCTGCAATTGCCGCACCAGGCCCTCGGTCGCACGCACACTGAGGCCACGCGACAATACCTGGCGGGCGGCTTCCAGCTGGCTGGCGCCACGCAGCGCCAGTAGCGCACGGGCATGCCCCATCTCCAGCTTGCCCGACTCCACCATCGTCTTGACCTCGTCCTCCAGCTCCAGCAAGCGCAGCAGGTTGCTGACCGCCGCGCGCGAACGGCCGACGGCCTCGGCCGCCTGTTCGTGGGTGAGTTCGAATTCACGGATCAGCCGATCCAGCGCCCTGGCCTCTTCCAGCGGGTTGAGGTTTTCCCGCTGGATGTTCTCAATCAGCGCAATGGCAATCGCAGCGCGATCTTCCACCTCGCGAATGATGGCCGGAATTTCATGCAGTCCGGCCAGTTGCGCGGCACGCCAGCGGCGTTCGCCGGCAATGATCTCGAACTTGCCGGCACTGATAGCACGCACCACGATCGGTTGCAGCACACCCTGCGCACTGATGGAGTCGGCAAGGTCCTGCAATGATTCCTTGTGCATGTCGATACGCGGCTGGTACTTGCCACGCTGAATAATATCGACCGGCAATGCGCAAAGACTGCCATCGACACGCACTGCACTGGTCGACGCCTTGTCGCCGCCGGGCACCGCCTGTAATGCGGGTTTGCCGGCAGGCCGCTGGTCGGCAACAGATTCGTTAGCCGTGGTGCGCGCCGCGGATGATCCGAGCAATGCATCCAGTCCGCGTCCCAGACCCCGTTTCTTAGCTGCCATGTCGTTTCCGCCTCAACCGTTGTGTCTTTGTGAAAAAGGGGTCAGTACCCTTTTCTTGCAAGATATGAATTAGAAAGAACAGGGTACTGACCCACTGCTGTTCCGTTTACTCCCTCTCCCTCCGGGAGAGGATTGGGGAGAGCGAAGCGAGGGGCCGGGGATCAATAAAACCAACTGCCTGATTTTTACCCCCTCTCCCTGGCCCTCTCCCTGAGGGAGAGGGGATGTTCTATTTATATTGTGCTGACTGGTATTCATGTATACACATAATTCAGCATCATAAAACCAATGAAATAGTAGTATTCAACGTGCGTACGTAATTATCTAGTCGGACAGCAGTGAGTACTGACCTCTTTTTACGCAAGCGATGTCTGTGTTTCGTTGTTGCTGCCCGACTGGTTCTGTGCCAGCTCGCGCTGTTGCGCCTGTTCCGCTGCACGGCGGATATACTCGCCCGCGAGTGCCAGGTAAGCGGATGCGCCACGGGACGTCTTGTCATAGCGCAACACCGGCAGCCCGTGACTCGGCGCCTCGGCGAGACGCACGTTACGCGGGATAATGGTGCGATAGACCTTGTCGCCGAAGTGCGCCTGCAGCTGGGCAGACACTTCACCGGCCAGCCGGTTGCGCGCATCGTACATGGTGCGCAACAGGCCCTCGATTTCCAGTTCCGGATTAATTGCCGCGCGCACCTGCTCGACCGTGTCGAGTAGCGCGGACAGGCCTTCCAGCGCGTAATACTCGCATTGAATCGGAATCAGCACGCTATGCGCCGCGGCCAGTGCATTGACAGTCAGCATGTTGAGTGATGGCGGGCAGTCAATCAACACCAGGTCATAGTCGTCCTGCACATAGACCAGCGCAGCACGCAGCCGACGCTCACGATTGTCCTTGTCCAGCAACTCCACTTCCGCAGCGGTGAGATCGCCGTTACCGGGCAACAGGTCATAGCCGGCATCGCCAGCCCTGACGATTATGTTGCGTATATCGGCATGCCCCATCAGGAGATCGTAGCCGGTGTGCGCGACCTCGTGTTTGTTGACACCGCTGCCCATGGTGGCATTACCCTGCGCATCGAGATCGATCAGCAACACGCGCCGGCCGGTCTCCGCCAGCGATGCCGCGAGATTGACACTGGTAGTGGTCTTGCCGACACCGCCCTTCTGGTTGGTAACCGCGATAATTTTGCTCATGCCGGGGACCCCGTGTCACTGTCGTTGACGGTCGGGTGCATCTTCACCAGGTGACGTTCGGCATCCAGTCCCGGCACCTTCAGTGCAACGACGTCAGATATAACCGACTTGTCGTCCAGGCTTTCGACTTCCGTCATCGGGTACACGCCTTTCATTGCCAGGATGCAACCCCCGCTGTTGCACAGGCGGGATGTGTTGCGGTAGAAATCCGGCAGATCGGAAAAGGCACGGCAGACGATAGTATCGAACAGGTTTTCCGGCTGGTATTCATCGACGCGGGCATTTTCCAGCGTGACGTTATCGAGCTTGAGTATGCCCAGCGTTTGCTGAACAAACCTGAGTTTCTTGCTGCTGCTGTCTAGCAAAACGAACTCGCGTTCGGGGCACGCGATTGCCAGCGGAATACCGGGCAGTCCTGCGCCGGTACCGACATCCAGTATGCGATCACCGCGCAGGTGCTCCAGGATCGACAGGCTGTCGAGGATATGCCGGGTAACGATATCGGCCGGTTTACGCACCGAGGTCAGGTTGTAGACACGATTCCAGTTCATCAGCTCGGCAACGAACTCCATTAACAGTTCATCGCCGCCGAGACGCTCTTCGAGACCCAGCTCGAGTATCCCGTCTTCCAGCAATTCGCCCGGATCGACGAAACTGTTCTTTCGACCCTTGCGGTTACGGTTATAAAGTCCGGTATACATTGCCAGTCATGATCAGTTGTGTGTGCTATGCACTCCGTCGTGAAATCCTGTGCTTCCTTATATGCACGAGCAACAGGGAAACGGCCGCCGGCGTAATGCCCGGTATGCGTGCTGCCTGGCCAATGCTCTGCGGTTTTACATCCTGCAACTTTTCACATGCCTCGCTGGACAGACCGCTCACCGCATTGTAATCGAAATCCACCGGCAATGGTTGTTCGCGGAAATGTTGCTGACGCTCGATCTCGGCCTGCTGCCGTTCCAGGTAGCCGGCGTACCTGGCCTGGATCTCGACCTGTTCGGCCACATCGTCGGCATCCACGCCGGGCCCGATGCCTGCAATCGACATCAATGTACTGTAGGCGATATCCGGTCGGCGCAGTAAATCAGCGGCGCGCTGCTCACGCGACAGCGGTTTATCCAGCAATTGCGCCAGTGCCTCGCCGGCGGCGGATGCGGGTCTCACCCAGTGTGCGTGCAGGCGCTGCTGCTCCTGCTCGATCGCTTCGCGCCGTACGCAGAATGACTGCCAGCGATCATCATCAACCAGCCCCAGCGTGCGACCCGCCGGCGTGAGACGCAGGTCGGCGTTGTCCTGCCGCAGCAACAGGCGATATTCCGCCCGGCTGGTGAACATGCGGTAAGGCTCGGTGGTGCCGCGCGTGACCAGGTCATCAACCAGCACACCGAGATAGGCCTCGTCGCGGCGCGGCGTCC
>JAOULY010000297.1 GCA_029881775.1 Gammaproteobacteria bacterium | reverse complement strand
AAAGATATGGGCTTTTATGTCGGCCTGTCGACCAACGGTACGCTGATCGGGGACCACAACATCGATGCCATCCGGCAGGTCGGCTACGACTACGTTGGCATCAGTATCGATGGTGTGCGCGAGACGCATGACCGCTTTCGTCGCCTGGAGGGCGCGTATGACGCCTCTCTGGCCGGTATCCGCTTGTGCCGCGAACACGGCATCAAGGTAGGCATGCGCTTTACCTTGACCGAGGACAACGAAAATGAGTTGCCGGATATGCTTGAATTAATGGATGAGGAAGAGATAGACAAGTTCTATCTTTCTCATCTGAATTACGCCGGCCGCGGAAACCGTAACCGCGACAGTGATGTACGCCATGAAATGACCCGCAGGTCCATGGACCGGGTATTCTCGGCGGCCTGGCACCATGCCAGGCTTGGTGATAACAAGGAATTTGTTACCGGGAACAATGATGCGGATGGCGTCTGGTTGCTGCTATGGGCGCAACAGCATTATCCGGAAGTGGCCGACCACCTGGCGGCGAAACTCGCACAGTGGGGCGGCAACAGTTCCGGCGTGAATATTGCGAATATCGACAACCTGGGCGAGGTACATCCGGATACATTCTGGTGGCATTACGGGCTCGGTAATGTGCGGAACCGCAAATTTTCCGAGATCTGGGCGGATACCTCCGACCCGATCATGGCCGGCCTGAAAGCGCAGCCTAGAAAGATAAAAGGTCGTTGTAAAACATGTAGATACTTTGATATATGCGGGGGTAATACGCGTGTACGGGCACTGCAGACCAGTGGTGACCCCTGGGCTGAAGATCCTGCCTGTTATTTGACTGAAAACGAGATTCAGCCTATTAGTGATAGAGTTGTAATGACAGACAGCATGATGGCAGGCGACTTACCCGGCAGATTCGGAGTTGATAAAGGTATAAGCAATGAGCGACAAGATTATAAGGATGGACAAGCAAGGCGAGAGTAAAAGCAAGAATATTGTTATCGAAGGCGATGCCATGGAGCGGTTTGCCAATGCCTTCGAGGCCAGCGCACGTCGCTGGGAACTGATTGTCTATCCTGCCATGCTGGCCTTCGTGGTCCTCGCCGCCTACGGCTTCTTCCTTATTTATACGCTCAGCAAGGACATCAATACACTTGCCCGGGGTATGGACCCGGAAATGGGCAAGCACCTGGGACATATTTCCGAAAGCGTTATCTACCTGTCGGAAAACATCCGCACCATGACGCGGCGTGTACACAATATGTCTGTTTCGGTGGATGACATGGCCAGCAAGATGGATGAGCTGGAACACCTCGAGCCGATGCTGGTTAACATGCGCGGTATGAATGGTTCGATGGCTGGAATGAACCGGCAAATGGAAACCATGAATATGACAGGTTATGCCATGCGCAACGAGGTTGGCAGGATGGGTGAAAGCATGCGGCCGATGAATTTCATGAACAACTTCGTGCCGTGGTAACGGTCGGACGAATAACACAATACCTGTTACCAAGAAGAATTCGACCTGACCGTGGTGCCGCAGGTTGCGCCGCTCGAGCGTAACTTTGCAGAAGTATTCAAGCGCTGCCGTTATTTCCCCGCTCGTAATCCTGGTGCCGGTACGCTGGAGGAGGCGCGACGGATAGCCATGCGTAAGCCATCCGGAAAGTACGATGTTTACAATAAAATTACTTGTTTGAAGGGGCCGGTCATTACCGCTAATCGTGGTCTATACTGGATAGTCAGGCAGGTTTGCCAGTAAATCAGGGAGGTCTTATGGGTTCGCAAAGATTTATATTCATGTTGATCGGGTTGTTTGTCCTGTCGCCATTATCTGTCGCGCAGGATACAACCGCGGAGACTGTGATCGATGAGGCCGCACAGGTCACAGGGGAACAGGCGGGCGATGATAACTGGATGGAGAAACAAATCGAGAAGTTTCGCGAGACAAATCGTCAGCCTGAGCTGGACGCACCGGCACCGGCAGCGGCACTGGTACCGGCAGCGGCAGACAATGTGCAGCCGGATGCTGTTACACCCAAACAGGCACCGGCTGATGTAGCAGCCGTGCCGGCTGCAGCCAGTGACGCGCAAGAGGCTGGCAAGGCTGCTGCAGCTTCAGCACCTGCGGTTGTCGAGGCGAAGAAAGAAACGGATACGCGCGTGTCGGTTGAGGACAGGCGGCGCCAGCAGTATCGGGAAGCGATGGAAAAGCAGCGCGAAGCGCGGCAGGCGCAGGCGCGCGAAAGGCGTGCGGCACGTGAAAAGCAACACAGGGCACGCATGGAGCACTGGTTGCAACAGCAGGAAGAGCGGCAGCAACAGGCGATTGCGCGTCACGAGGCCATGCGTAACCAGGCTGAAGAGGAACACAACTTCCTTGTCCAGAACTATGACGACATGTTGCAGAAAGCTCTGCAGGAAAAGGTCGATGTGGCCAATCGTCATGAGCAAATGCGCAAGGAGGCCGACCAGCGGCGTAAAAAATATGCTGCTTTCCGGACAGCTATCAAGCATATGACGCCCGCAGAGCGCCGCGAGTACATGGACGAGCATCGGGAAGAATTATTCTCCGGCGGTGCATCCGACCGCCCGCCCGCCATGCCGGTATCGCCGCCACCGTTCGGTGCTATGCACGGTCAGCCACCGGTGCCACCGTGGTACCGCTAGACACAGACTGCCGTGAGATGGTTGGCTAACGCGGAGCGTATACTCAGCAGGGCAGGGAGCGTTTCTTCGTTTCCTGCTCTGCTTCACGCTGGGTCAGCCTGGCAAGCAGTGACAGTTCTTCAGCCAATAACGAGAGAATATCGTCGAGCGCCAGTACGCCAACCAGGGCGCCGCTGGTACTGACGACCGGCACCCGCCGGACGCCCCTGCTGCGCATCCGTTGAGCCGTTTCAAAGACTGTTTCAGCCTCTGTCACTTTCAATACGGCGAACGACATGACGTCACCGACGGTGACATCATCGATAGGGACGCCTTTCGCAATCAGTTCAATGACAATGTCGCGGTCGGTAAGTATTCCGGCAGGCTCGACCTGGCCACCGTTCTCCTTGACCACGATGAGACAGCCGACGTGGTTGTCTCGCATCAGGCGGGCGGCCTCCTGTATGGACATTTCCGCAGTGGCCGTGACGACCTCACGGTTGCATAATTCTCCTGCTTTCACCTGATACCCCCTTACTGGCATGGCCCATTTTGTTATGCGCCAACGGTTTCCAGTCTAGATAACTGCTGGCGGCGTGTGTTGATCCATATCAATGGTTTATTGCGGCAGTTGTGGTGTAAATACTGCAGAAAAGTATATCCGGGGCGCGATTCGAATTTATTTCCCATATCCATTATATATGTACGGGTACAGGTCGATATATTGATAATCAAGAGAGGTAACTAATCCCCGGCATGTATTGGCTGTCATTCAAAAAGAAGC
>JAOULY010000296.1 GCA_029881775.1 Gammaproteobacteria bacterium | reverse complement strand
TTACCTGTTCGGTCATGACCTGTGGGATGAAACACGGATACCGTTATTCGAGCAGTCGGTCGCGGTCGGCGGGCTGGCCGGTGCCAGTCACGGTCCGCTGCGACGCGTGACCTTCGGTTCCGGCTATGCGCGTGAATCCGTGCTCGAGTGTTTTGTCGAAAATGCCGAGCATTACCCGGTGCTGCTGCCCGTGTGTTACCAGGATGGACTGGAGCAGATGGCGCATGTGCGCCTGCATAACGGCACGATCTGGCGCTGGAACCGGCCACTGATCGGGTTCGATTATGACGGGAGTCCGCACCTGCGCATCGAGCACCGCGTGGTGCCGGCCGGCCCGACCGTGCCGGACATGATTGCCAATGCGGCGTTTTATTTCGGGCTGGTGCAGGCGTTGATGTCGATGGAGACGCCGCCGGAACTGCGCCTGCCGTTCGCCATGGCGCGCGACAACTTCTATGCAGCCGCGCATCGCGGACTTGATATGCATGTCACCTGGCTGGACGAACAACGCAGCACGCTGCGGACGCTGGTGCTGGACGTGTTGCTGCCGCTGGCGCGTGACGGGTTAACACGGCTGGATATCGAGCGGGACGACATCGACCGCTATTTGCAGATTATCGAGATGCGTGTGGCCGGTGGCCAGACCGGCACCGCCTGGCAGCGCAACTGGGTGGCCCGCAACGGGCGCGATTTCGCCGGCCTCACGGCAGCCTATCGCGCCCAGCAGGACCGTGGTCGACCGGTGCATGAATGGACGCCGGGCTGATGGTTAGTCGGTGGTGCCGGGCGATTGGCCGGGGATTGAAGGCAGATGGCTGTTTTTAATTTACCCCCTCTCCCTGGCCCTCTCGGCTCTAGCGTCCTGCTTCGCTCTACCGCCTACTTCCCTGTAGGCGTCCCGGAGGGAGATGGGATGCTCTTTGATTGGTCTGTCCGGTAAGGGAAAAGGGATACTCTTGATTAGTCTGCCCTTGAGGAGCAGGGGATTCACCGGATTCACTCGCATGATCGCAACAACGTGACGTAAGGACATATGCTGAACGAACTGGAAACGCTGCCTGACGGGCTGCTGGAAACACCGGTCGAGGGACTGGCCGGGCTGTTGGGTGGTCCGACGCTGGTGCATCTGCCCGGCCGACACCCGCAACCGCTGTTTGTCACGGTGCTGGCGCATGGCAATGAAGGCACCGGCTTTTATGCCGTGCAATCGCTGCTAAGGGACTACCGCGAACGTGAATTGCCGCGCGCCCTGTCGATCTTTTTTGGTAACGTGAGCGCGGCCGCAGAGGGTCTGCGCATGTTCGACGGGCAGGTCGACTACAACCGCGTGTGGCCGGGCAGTCCGGACACCGACAGTCCAGAATCCGCGATGATGCAGCGGATCGTTGACACGATGCGTGCACGCAAGGCCTTCGCCAGTCTCGACATCCATAACAATACCGGCATCAATCCGCACTATGCCTGCATCAACCGTGTCGACAACCAGTTTCTGCACCTGGCCTCGCTGTTCAGTCGCACGGTGGTGTATTTCATCCGGCCGCTGGGCGTGCAGTCCATGGCCATGTCCTGCGTCTGTCCATCGGTGACCATCGAGTGCGGCAAGCCGGAACACGAGTACGGGACACAACACGCACGCGATTACATCGATGCCTGCCTGCACCTGTCGGAACTGCCGCAGCACCCGGTGCCGTCGCACGATGTGGATCTCTTTCACACGGTCGCCATCGTCAAGGTCCCGGAGACAATGAGTTTCGGTTTTGCTGATGCGGACAATGACCTGCGCCTGCTCGCCAACATCGACCATCTGAATTTCCGCGAACTGCCGGTCGGCAGTCGCCTTGGCCAGTTCCGCAACGGTGTCGATGGCCTGCTCGACGTGCGTGATGACAACGACCAGGACGTATTCAGTCGCTATTTCCGCATCGATGACGGTGTGCTGTTGTCGGCCAGCCCGTTTATGCCTTCCATGTTCACGCTCGATGAGCGCATCATCCGGCAGGACTGCCTGGGTTACCTGATGGAGCGCCTGCTGCCTGAGTAGCTGCCAGCGATGTCGGTTGGCGTCTGGAACGAGACGCTATCCATAAATGAGCGCAATCCCCAGCAGCGCCGGTGCAAGCAGCGCCAGCGCCACGTTTGCACCGAGGTAGCGGGGGTGCAGGCCGATTTCCCCGCCGTGCGTGATTGCGCCCCGCAAAGCAAACACCGCGAGCGGAAACGGCAGCAGCGCGATGAGCGACAGTAACGGAAAGTGGTGCGCAACAATGCCATATAAAATCGTTGCCGCGGCGGCCAGTGCAAGCAGGCCGTAGACAACGTTACCTGTGGCGATGCCATGGGCGATCGGCAGGTGCCGGCGGCCGGCTGCCCGGTCGGCGTCGATATCCGGGTACTGGTTGAGCAGTAACAGGTTGCTGACAAGGAAGCAGGGCACCAGCCCGGCGATCCATGGCAGCTGCGAATAGTGACCTGTCAGTACAAATGAAGTGCCGGCGACCATCAGCAGGCCAAAACCGACCCCAGGTGCGACCAGGCACAGCAACGCCGAGCGATTGATCCATCCCGTGTAGTTGACGATTAGCAGCGCGCCCAGCAGGCCGAGTGGCACCAGTTTATGCCCCAGCAACCAGGCGAAATACACACCGATCAACAGGCTGGCCGTCAGGGAAAACACGCCCGTGGCAAAAACGGCATTCAGCGCCTGTGGGCGGGCCGGCAGTGCGCCGCTGCCGCCGCTGAACGGCGTGCGCCGCGTGGCCAGGTCGAGTCCGCTGCGGAAGTCTTCATACTCGTTCAGCGTGTTGACGCTGATGTGCGCGAGCAGTGCGCCGGCCAGTGCCAGTAGCAGCCGCTGCAGATCAAGCTGGCCGCCGGCGGCAACGACAGTGCTGGCGCCGAGAAAAATACACACGGGTGTCAGCACCAGGAACGGGCCGCGAATTGCCCGGATGACTGCGCGAAATGTTGACATCATCTGCAGATCCCTTCAGTCGGGCTTGAACAGCAGGCCGTAGCTGATGCCCGACGCCAGCGATTTGCGTTCGATCATTTGATAAATCAGCACGAACCACACCGCGATAATCAGTGTGACCAGGTGCATAAGCGGCATGTTCATTACGTCCATCGGCCGCCACAGGCTGGCAGTTGCGTCGTAGACCGGTGTTAGCAATAGCCCGTGGATGATGAAGTCCATGACAGACCAGGCGATAAAGATGACAACGGTTGTCATGAGTATGCGTTTCATCGTGGTTACTCCTGCTGTTGCAGACAGTGATTGAAGCCGCTCACGCGCGTCTGGATGTCGGCCCGGGCCGATTTTTCATGTTTTATTCAATGACTCGACAATTTTGAATGCATCGCTGATTGTTGGCGCATACAGTTTTGCGACACAACAGGAGCCCTGCTGTGCCGCATGTGCCTTTACCA
>JAOULY010000028.1 GCA_029881775.1 Gammaproteobacteria bacterium | reverse complement strand
TCCCCGTCTGGGCTGCATCAATATTCACGCCTCGCTGCTGCCGCGCTGGCGCGGGGCCGCGCCGATCCAGCGGGCGATTATTGCCGGTGACACCGAAACCGGCGTGTGTCTCATGCAGATGGAGGCCGGCCTCGATACCGGGCCGGTACTCGCCTGCCGGCGTACCCCGATCTATCCGGATGACACCGGCAGTCGGCTGCATGACCGGCTGGCGGCAATGGGCGGTGCCTTGCTGGGCGCTGAACTGGCGGCTATTGAGTCCGGGCAATGCCCGTCGGTGCCGCAGGATGACGCGCTGGCTAGCTACGCACATAAACTGGAAAAGGCCGAGGCACTGCTCGACTGGGCGGCGGATGCAGGTTCACTGGCGCGCAAGGTGCGTGCATTTAATGCATGGCCGGTGGCCGAGACACGATTCAATGGCAAACAATTGCGTGTCTGGGAAGCGCAGCCGAGCGACCAGGAAACGGCCGCTCCGCCGGGAACTGTCCTGTCAGCCGGCAACGACGGTATCGTGGTCGCCTGTGGCCAGGGCGTGTTGCGACTGCTGAGTGTACAGCTGCCTGGCGGTCGTCCCGTGACCGCCGCTGATTTCGTCAACGCGCATCAGCTGACAGGTACGCGTCTTGGCGACACAGAATAAACCGGTCGCTGACGCGCGTGCCCTCGCCGCCCGCGTGCTGGTCGATGTGCTGGTTGCAGGTCGTTCGCTGGGTGATGTGTTGCCACCTGCCCAGGCGGCGCTTGATGACCCGCGTGCGGGCGCGCTGGTACAGGAGCTCTGCTACGGGACATTGCGCTGGTATTTCAGGCTTGATGCTGTCTTGCAGGCGCTGCTGTCAAAACCACTCAAGTCGCGCGATGCGGATGTGCGCTGCCTGTTGCTGACCGGCCTCTACCAGATTGACCAGCTGGCGCTGCCGCAACGGGTCGCGGTGCATGAGACGGTCCAGGCGGTGCGTGCGCTGGACAAGGACTGGGCCGCCGGCCTGGTAAACGCCGTGCTGCGAAATTTTCAGCGCCGGGGTGACAGCCTGCTGCAGTCGGCATGCGCTGGCGATGTGGCCCTGCATGCACACCCCGCCTGGTTGATCGAGCGGTTGCGCTCGGACTGGCCGCAAGACTGGGCCATGATACTGGCCGCAAACAATACCCGGCCGCCCTTTACGCTGCGGGTGAACCGGCAGCGGCTGACACGTGATGAATACCTGGATGTGTTGTCACAACATGCGCTGAAGGCCGCAGCCGTACCGTATACCGCACAGGCGGTACGCCTCGAGCGGCCGGTGCCGGTGAGCGCACTGCCGGGGTTTATGCGCGGTGATGTATCGGTACAGGACGCAGCGGCACAACTGGCGGCCGGACTGCTTGGGCTGGCACCGGGGCAGCGTGTACTGGATGCCTGTGCCGCGCCCGGCGGCAAGACCTCGCATATCCTGGAAACAGAACCGGCGGTTTCGCTCGTGGCCGTGGATATTGATGCCACCCGCCTGCAGCGTATCGAATCGAACCTGGCGCGCCTGTCTTTGCAGGCTGAATTACTGGCCGGCGATGCCGGCCAGCCGGACAAGTGGTGGGACGGCCGTCCGTTCGACCGTATATTGCTGGATGTGCCGTGCTCCGGTAGTGGCGTGATTCGGCGGCATCCCGATATCAAGGTGCTGAGGCGTGCGGGTGATATCGATGCGCTGGTCGAGCGGCAGGTCGCCATACTCGACGCTATATGGCCACTGCTTGCGCCAGGCGGTATGCTTCTGTATTGCACCTGCTCGGTGCTAAAGGCAGAGAACAGCGGGCAGCTGGTAGATTTTCTGGCGCGCCATGCTGACGCAGAGGAAGTTCCGATAGTGGCAGCCTGGGGGCATGGCTGCACACATGGCAGGCAGATATTTCCGGGCGAGAACCAGATGGATGGATTTTATTTCGCATGTGTACGCAAAAACAGCTGACCTGTCCGTCGCTGTGGGTGCACGCACGCGCGCTGCACATGGCGGTATTTCTTATTGCCTCGGTGCTTGTCTCGCCGGCGTTGTTCGCCGCTGGTAACGGCGAATTAAATATCCGCGACGCCCATGCCTGGCATGACAACGACGGCTGGTTCCTGGATGCGCAGTACGACATCAGGCTGAGTAGCGGTGCGCAGGAGGCGCTGGAGAACGGCGTTCCCCTGGTGTTCGAGTTACGCGCGCAAATCGTCAAGACGCATAAATGGTTCTGGGATGTGGTCGAGTTCGAGCGTACTCAGCGTCGCCAGTTGCAGTATCACGCACTCAGTCGCAGTTATCTTGTAAAAGATATCGCCAGCGGCAGTCAGGGTGTTTACAGTCAGCTGGACGACGCACTGTTTGCCGTCGGCCTGATCGATGCATTGCACCTGACCGATGCAACTCTCGACAGCAAGCGGCAATACGTGGTGCGTCTGCGCGGCAGTCATGACATAGAATCGCTGCCTACCCCGGTCCGCCTGCTTGCCTACGTGTCATCCGAGTGGGATATGAATAGCCAGTGGTATACATGGCCGCTGGCACGGTAAAGCGTATCGGCTTTGGCATGATCCCCATGCTGGGGCTGTTTGTGTTGCTACTGTTGTCGCTCTACTTCATGAGCGACGCCACCCATAATTCCGAACGCTTCGGTCGTATGTATTCGATCATGCTCGGGATCAATGCGCTTGGCCTGGTGTTGCTGGGTGCGCTGGTGGTTGCCAACATCATCAGCCTGGTGCGACAGCACCGCCAGAAGGCGGTCGGTGCGCGCATGACCAGTCGCCTGGTGATCATGTTCGTTATTCTTTCGGTCGTGCCGGTCCTGGTCGTTTACTATTTCTCCCTGCAATCCATCCAGCGCGGTATCGACAGCTGGTTCGATGTGCGTATAGAGCGTGGCCTGGATGATGCGCTTGACCTGAGCCGCGCCGCGCTGGATGTTCGTCTGAACGAGGTGCTGAACCTGGCGCTGCGCATGGCTGACGAAATTTCGGATGCCGCGCCGACCACGGTCCCGCTGACCCTGTACGACCTGCGGATTCGCACGGGTGCGGCAGAGCTCAGTCTTATTGGCGCCGATGGCCGCATCATTGCATCAAGCAGTGCCGAGCTGTCGCAAATCATGCCAAACCAGCCGCCTGGTGAAATACTGTTGCTGTTACAGAATCGCCAGCATTACATCGGGCTTGATCCGGTGGTCGAGGGTGGCCTGTATGCGCGTGCGCTGGTGCCGGTATTGTCGGCGCGTGCCGATGGCGAGGTCTTTACCCTGCAGGCATTGTATGAGGTGTCCGAGCGAATCAGCACGCTCGCGGACGGTGTGCAGCGTGCATACACGCATTACAATGAACTTGCCTACCTGCGCAAACCGTTGAAATTCAGTTATTCACTGACGCTGTCGATCGTGCTGATGCTCAGCCTGCTGGCGGCAATCTGGGCGGCATTCCACTCGGCACGCCGGCTGGTTGCGCCGGTGCGGGATCTGGCCGAGGCAACGCGGGCGGTTGCCGAGGGCGACTACAGCAAACGGTTGTCCGTGGCCAGTGACGATGAGCTCGGTTTCCTGGTGCGCTCGTTTAATGACATGACGCGCCGCCTGACCAAGTCACGCGACCATGCCAATCAGAGCAAGCGTGAGGTCGAGGGTCAGCGCGCTTACCTGGAGGCGGTGCTTGCCAGTTTGTCTTCCGGCGTCATCAGTCTTGGCAGGGACTCGGTTATACGCGCGATAAACCGCCGTGCCAGCGAAAGCCTGGGTGTGGATCTCAAGGAGTGCCTGGGGCAGGATCTGTCGAAACTTGCCGATGAGCATGCATTCCTGCAGCCGTTTGTCGATGTGATCACGCGCCGGCGCGGCGATGAAGATGCTTCCTGGCGCGAGGAAGTGATACTGCACGGCACGCATGGCAGGCTGGTACTTATGTGTCGCGGCACGGCGCTGCAGACATCTGGGCGTCGCGGCGGCGGCATGGTCGTGGTGTTTGATGACATTACAGCGCTTATACAGGCGCAACGTGATGCCGCCTGGGGTGAAGTTGCGCGCAGGCTGGCACACGAAATTAAAAATCCGCTCACGCCGATCCAGTTGTCAGCCGAACGGTTAAGGCATCGTTGTATGAACCGCATGGAACCGGAAGATGCCGAGATTCTCGACCGCGCCACGCGTACTATTGTCAACCAGGTCGAGGCCATGAAGCAGATGGTCAACGCCTTTAGTGAATACGCGCGCGTGCCGCAGGTCAACCTGGAGACAATGGATCTGCACGAGGTCGTGCGCGAGGTGCTCGATCTGTATCGAGGTGACGGGTCTGCGGTGCATGTCAGTGCCCAGCTGGACGCTGAAGAATCAATAATGGAGGGCGACGCCGGCAGGATCAGGCAGTTGCTGCATAACCTGATCAAGAATGCACTCGAGGCGGTAAAGGATGTGGACGATGCGCAGGTGCTGGTTGCGACGCGTAACGAGTACCAGGCGGATTTGAACCTGCTCGCCCTGTGTGTCAGCGACAATGGCCCCGGGTTCGATGCCGGCGTGCTGGAGAACGTATTTGAACCCTATGTCTCAACCAAGCCCAAGGGCAGCGGGCTGGGGCTGGCCATCGTCAAGAAAATAGTCGAGGAGCATGGCGGTTATATCAGTGCAGAAACAGCCGAGGGTGGTGGTGCGCGGGTCATTGTCAGGTTTATGCTGCCCGGCAAAACGATAAGCGGCGATAACAAGCCGGCCTAAGTTATAATCACGAGCTATGCAGCATCAGCCGGACGACCGGGGTGATACAAGAATGATCGTGGAACAAGATAAATGACTGGCCTACATATCCTGGTCGTTGATGACGAGCCGGATATCCGCACACTGGTGCGGGATATCCTGGAAGACGAGGGTTATGCCGTTACCACGGCTGAAGACGGTGAATCGGCGCGCAAGGCGCGACGTGCCCGACGTCCCGATCTCATCCTGCTTGATATCTGGATGGAGGATGTTGACGGCATTTCACTGTTGCGTGAGTGGTCGGAAAACGGCGGCCTGCCCTGCCCGGTCATCATGATGTCCGGGCACGGGACGGTGGAAACCGCTGTCGAGGCAACCCGGCTCGGCGCCTACGACTTTATCGAGAAACCCATATCGCTCGCGAAACTGCTGCTGACGGTTGAGCGTGCATTCGAAAGCGCCCGCTTGCAACGCGAGAATACCGACCTGCGCGACCAGGCATTGCCGGTGGTGGAACCGGTTGGAAAATCCGCCATCATGGGAAATTTGCGGGGGCAGGCTCGCAAGATCGCACAGTCGAACAGCTGGGTCCTGATCAGTGGCGAGGCCGGTGCCGGCAAGGGGACGTTCGCACGCTACATTCATGACCAGAGTCCGCGCGCGGACGGGCCGTATGTCGAGATCGCGGTCGGATCCATGACGGGTGAAAACTCTGCCGCCGAGCTGTTCGGTCACGAGGAAGGTGAGTCAGTCATCTATGGGCGACTGGAACAGGCAAACGGCGGCACGCTCTGCATCGGCGACATCGCTGATATGGACCTGCAAACCCAGGCGCGCCTGCTCAGTGTTTTTCAGACGCATTCTTTCCGGCGGGTTGGCGGAAGTGCGGATGTGCAGGTCGATCTGCGGATCATAGCAACCACGTATCGCAACCTCGAAGAAGAGGTTGCCGCGGGCCGCTTCCGTGAAGATCTCTTTTACCACATGAATGTCGTGCCGCTGCAAATACCCGCACTGCGGGAACACGCGGACGATGTGCATGAATTATTGAATTACTATATCGATTACCTGGTCAGGCACGAACGCCTGTCTTACCGGCATTTCAGTGTTGCTGCGCAAAACCGGCTACGCAGTTACGAGTGGCCGGGGAATATTCGTGAATTACGCAATCTTGTCCAGCGCATGCTGATTCTCGGCAACAGCGAGGAAATCGAATTGCAGGAGGTGGAGCTGGCTATCAGCAGTCAGCAGGTGTCCGCTGCCGGCGGCGATACGCCGCCCATGCCTTACGATATGCCGCTGCGTGAAGCGCGCGAACAGTTCGAGCACAATTACCTTGTGCACCAGTTGCGTGAAGCAGGCGGCAGTGTCGGCAAGCTGGCCAAGCGCGTGGGTATGGAACGCACGCACCTGTACCGGAAGCTGCGCGCGCTCGGTATCGATCACAAGAAGGGCAGCGATTAACAGCTTGGGCTCTGCGGGAAAACCAGTCAAATGAAGATAATCATACTCGGTGCCGGACAGGTCGGGTCATCGGTTGCCAGTAACCTGGCCAGCGAGGCCAATGACATTACCGTGGTCGATGATAATGGCGCGATCCTGCAGGATTTACAGGACCGCCTTGACCTGCGCACCGTCAAGGGTCACGCATCTCATCCGGATGTGCTGCGACAGGCAGGCGCCGATGATGCGGATATGATCATTGCCGTGACGCGTAATGATGAAACCAACATGGTCGCCTGCCAGGTGGCGTACACCTTGTTCCATACGCCGACGAAGATTGCGCGCGTTCGCTCGCCGGAATATCTGAAGTATGGCCGCCTGTTTGCGCAGGAGGCGCTACCGGTTGACGTGTTGATCAGTCCGGAGCAACTGGTAACGGAGTATATCCAGCGACTGATCGAGTATCCCGGTGCACTGCAGGTGCTGGATTTTGCCGGCGGGCGTGTACAGCTGGTGGCGGTGCGTGCCTTCTATGGCGGGCCGCTGGTCGGACATGAACTGCGTGAATTAAAGCAGCACATGCCGGGGATCGAGGCGCGGGTTGCGGCGATTTTCCGTCAAGGAAAACCGATTACACCCGGTGGTGACACTATCATCGAGGCCGATGACGAAGTGTTTTTCATCGCCGCACCCAAACACATTCGTGATGTCATGAGCGAACTGCGCAAGCTCGACAAGCCCATCAAGCGGGTATTGCTTGCCGGCGGCGGTAATATCGGCATGCGCCTTGCCGCCGCTATCGAAAACCGTTACCAGTTAAAGATTATCGAACATAACCAGGGGCGCGCTACGCTGTTGTCGGAAGAGCTGGACAAGACGATCGTACTGCTTGGCGATGCGGCGGACGAGGAACTGTTGCTCGAGGAAGGCATCGATAGTATGGATGTTTATTGCGCACTGACGAATGACGAGGAAGCCAATATCCTGTCCGCCATGCTGGCGAAACGGCTCGGTGCGCGCAAGGTAATGTCGCTGATCAACCGTGCGTCCTACGTTAACCTGATGCAGAGCGACGTGATCGACGTGGCGATTTCTCCTGAACAGGCCACGATTGGCAGCCTGTTGACCCATGTCCGGCGCGGTGACGTGGTCATGGTGCACGCCTTGCGGCGTGGCGCCGCCGAGGCAATCGAGGCAGTCGCGCACGGCGACAAATCCAGCTCGAAAGTAGTCGGCCGCTGCATAGAAGAAATCAGCTTGCCTGCCGGCACCTCGATCGGTGCCATCGTGCGTGGTGAAGACGTATTGATTGCACACCACGATACCGTGATCGAATCGGATGATCATGTAATTCTGTTCCTGTCTGACAAGAACTGCATCAAGGAAGTCGAGCGCCTGTTCTCGGTCGGCGTAACCTTCTTCTGACATGCATACCTGCTTTTATCCAGCCGGCCGGTACGGCACCTGAAATATGCATTGGCTGTCGATACAACGCCTGCTTGGCCTGTTGCTGATGTTGTTCAGCGTAACGCTGCTGCCGCCGGTCGTGGTGGCATGGTTTTACCAGGACGGGCAGTTACCGGTCTTTCTGTCCGGTATGGCAGCCGTGCTGATGGGCGGTGCGATGGTGTGGTTGCCGGCGCGGCGGTTTCGCGATGAGTTGCGGGTGCGGGACGGATTTCTGTTCGTCACCCTGTTCTGGGTGGTGCTCGGCCTGGCTGGTGCGCTGCCGTTTGCAATAGCGACCACCCCTCACCTGTCGCCCACCGATGCAGTATTCGAATCATTTTCCGGCTTAACCACAACGGGCGCGACGGTTATTACCGGGCTGGACGATCTGCCACCCTCGATCCTGTTTTACCGTCAGCAACTGCAGTGGCTGGGTGGTATGGGCATTATCGTTCTGGCGGTTGCTATCATGCCCATGCTGGGTGTCGGCGGCATGCAGCTTTACCGTGCCGAAACACCGGGGCCGATCAAGGACAACAAGCTGACTCCCCGCATCACCGAAACAGCGAAGGCGCTCTGGTATATCTACCTGTCACTGACGATTGTGTGCGCGCTTGGTTACTGGGCTGCCGGCATGAGTGTCTTCGATGCAATCAGCCACAGTTTTTCCACAATAGCGATTGGCGGTTTTTCGACCCACGATCAGAGTATCGGTTATTTCCAGAGCAGCGCGATTGAAATGATAGCCGTGGTTTTCATGTTGCTGTCCGGCATGAATTTCGCGCTGCATTTCATGGCCTGGCGATCGCTCAGCATACGGTACTACTGGCGTGATTCGGAGCTGCGTGTGTATCTTGCCGTGCTGGCGAGCGTGACCATGATTACCGTGGGTTACCTGTATTACACCGATACCTTCATTTTCTTCAATGACGCTCTGCATGCGGGCCTGTTCCAGGCAGTGTCGATTGGTACCACCACCGGTTTCACCACGGAAGATTATTTTATCTGGCCGGGATTTCTGCCGGTATTGCTGTTGTTCGTCAGTTTCATCGGTGGCTGCGCCGGTTCCACCGGCGGTGGGATGAAAGTTATCCGTTTTCTGCTGGTGCTCAAGCAGGGTCGCCGTGAAATAGTGCGACTTATCCATCCAAATGCACAAATCCCGGTAAAAGTGGGTGGAAAGCCCATGCCTGATCGGGTTGTTACTGCAGTGTGGGGATTTTTTGCTGCCTATGTCGGCAGTTTTGTCGTCATTATGCTGTTCCTGATGGCAACCGGACTGGACCAGATTACGGCGTTTTCCGCGGTTGCTGCCTGTATGAACAACCTTGGTCCCGGGCTAGGTGGCGTGGGTGCCAACTATGTCGAAATCAACGATGCGGCCAAGTGGGCGCTGTCATTTGCCATGATGCTCGGGCGGCTGGAAATCTTTACCCTGCTGATCCTCTTTACCGGCGCATTCTGGCGTCGTTGAGGACGCAGGCGATGGGCATGATAGAAAACCTGCAGGCCATGCTGGACAGCGGGCAGGACAATGCCCTGCTCCGGTTCACACTTGGCAGCCAGTTATTGAAAGCCGGCGATGTCGGGCAGGCACTGCCACACCTGGCAGCGGCGGTCGCGCAGGACGCCGGATATTCCGCCGCCTGGAAGCTGTATGGCAAGGCACTGGTAGAGGCAGGTGAGCTGGCGCAGGCGCGTGTCGTTTACCGGCAGGGTATCGAGGCGGCCGAACGCAAGGGCGATATCCAGGCGGCGCGTGAAATGAAAGTTTTTCTCAAGCGTACCGACAAGGCGCTAAACGCCGCAGACTGATCAGTACAGCGGTGCGTCTCCTTGCGGACGGGTGCGAAAGCGCCGATAGCTCCACTGGTACTGTGCCGGGCATTCACGAATCATGTTTTCAACCACCTGGTTGATGGCTGCCACGGACGTGTCGAGATCGTCTGTATAGGTTGCATCCAGTGCAGGCCTGAAATGCAGGTGATAACCGCGTCCGAATGACAATCGCTCCGACCAGACAAATACAATCGGCGCGCCGGTTTTAATGGTCAGGCGCGACAGGAACACCATGGTGTACGCTGGTATGCCAAAGAACGGTGCGAATACCCCGGTGCCTGCCTGCGGTTCCTGGTCCGGCAGCATCGCGACGGCACGTTTATCGGCCAGTGTCTTGTACAGCGTGCGGATACCGTGAGAGGTGGTCGGTACATAATTGCCGCCCGCGCGATTGCGCGCGTTCCGCACCAGGTCTTCCAGTTCCTGCATGCGCAGTGGCCGGTAGAGACAGGTAATGTCATAGTGTGATGCGCAATACAGCCCCGCGGCCTCCCATGCGCCGAGGTGAGGTGTGGCGAGGATAATGCCATGCCCGCCGGAGAGGGCGTTTTCAACATGCTCGATGCCATCGACGCCGCGTACCAGTTTCAGGGTGGACGGGCCCGGGCGCAGCCACAGTGCGCCGCTTTCGAACAAGGTCTTGCCGGTTTCACGCAGGCATGCCGTGACCAGTCGGCGTTGCTCTCCGGGCGAGAGTTCCGGGAAGCACAGTTTGATGTTGGTGCGGGTGACGGTGCGCGTGCGGCCGGGAATCCACGCCAGCGCGAGCCCAGCCAGTGAGCCGATGGCATGACTGACCGGCAGCGGCAGCACGGCGAACAGGTAAAGGAACGATTTTATGAAAAAGGCGCGTATCAATATAATATTCCCACGTTAGTCAATTAATCAGGCTTTAATATGATATATATTTCCACTAATTAAATTTTATATAAAATGTAGGAAATATTAACAGCTATATTATTTATATTAATTATAGGTGGGTTTATTAATCGTTATATTATCAATATTGACTCATATTGTGTGACAGTCGCTTATTAACGTCGATCCTGACAGGTGTGCAGATTACATGACGACCCATTCTAGCGGTATTTTTAATTTGCCACGACTCCACTCTGACCGGAGAATGGCTGCTGCAGACCGCACACCGTGCGGGACAGGGAGGCGAGTATGACGGTCGAGGTGCAGGCGCTGACACCCGTGGAAGCCTGGGAGATGCTTGAGGCTAATCAACGGGTTGTCATGATTGATGTGCGCTCCAGTATGGAGTACCTGTTTGTAGGCCACCCACGAGGCAGTGTACACGTACCCTGGATCGATGCGCCGTCCTGGACGGTCAATCCAGACTTTATCACGGAAGTACGCAAGGTCATGCTGGGCGGGATCGGTATTGGCGAGCATGGTGATGATGCCCCGGTGGTATTGATCTGTCGCAGCGGCAAGCGTTCGCTGGAGGCTGGCAAACTTTTGATAAATAATGGTTTTACGACTGTCTATAATGTCGAGGAAGGGTTCGAGGGCGAACTCGACGGTGAGCATCATCGTAGCACGGTCGGTGGCTGGCGTTTTCACGGTTTACCATGGGAACAGTGTTAATGGTTTGACCCTGACTGCCACGCAAAATATACTAAGGCGTTCATATAATTATATATAATTAATCATCAGAAACCGCCGAAGCCCGGGTGTGACGCGATGCTGATGTGTTGGGTTGAGAGTCACGGTAATTTACATTTAATCAAGACCCATCCATTCCTCTGCATCCGGGATGTTGCAGGGGTGTCTGTTTGAGGAGAGTAACTATGTCAACTGCAGAAAACGTTCAGGTTAACGCACAGCTTGATGCGTGGCTGGATCAGAAGCTCGACGAGCTGTTACCAAAAAAACTGGAAAACATCGAGTCGCAGAAAACACCAAGCATGTCCATCATTGCCACCAAGGGCACACTCGACTGGGCATACCCGCCATTCATTCTCGCCTCGACGGCTGCTGCACTGGGTTGGGATGTTGAAGTGTTCTTTACCTTCTACGGCTTGCTGTTGCTGAAAAAGGATATCGATGCCGAGGTCAGCCCGCTGGGTAATCCGGCCATGCCAATGAAGATGCCGTTCGGTCCGAAATGGTTCCAGGATTTCTCCTGGCCGATGCCGAACCTGCTGATGGCAGGCGTACCCGGATTCGAAAAAGTCGCCACTGGCCTGATGAAGAAGACTTTCAAGAACAAGGGCGTTGCAACCATCGAAGAACTGCGTTCCCTGTGTCTCGAGGCGGATGTGAAAATGGTCGCCTGCCAGATGACCGTTGACGTGTTTGGTTTCGATTCCAGCGAGTTCATCCCGGAAGTCACCGACTTCGTCGGCGCGACCTCGTTCCTGCCGGTTGCGCAAAAGTCAGACGTTTGCCTGTTTATCTGATCACGGCAGGCGCGTAACCCGGTAACGGGATACGGTATTATCGACAAGGGCGTGCGATTGCACGCCCTTGTCGTTTTTCAGGCCGGTATTGATGTTCTGTAGCCCGGCTTGCTGATATAAACCGGAATCATGCAGCCACTCTATCCACCGACCGAGCCCTGGCAGACCTGCACCGTTGAAGTCGACAACGGGCATAGCCTGTACGTGGAAGAATGCGGTAATCCGCACGGGATCCCGGCCGTTTTTGTGCATGGCGGACCGGGTGCCGGTTGCGAAACTTACCACCGTCGTTTCTTTGATCCCGCGCGCTATCGCATCGTGCTGTTCGACCAGCGCGGTTGCGGCCGGTCGACACCGCATGCCGGATTGCAGGGGAATACCACGCAGGCGCTGGTCGCCGACATGGAAACGATTCGCCAGCGACTCGGTATCGAACGCTGGCTGGTGTTCGGCGGTTCGTGGGGATCGACGCTGGGGCTGGTTTATACCGAAACGCATCCGGAGCGGGTACTGGCGCTGGTGCTACGCGGGATTTTCCTGTGCCGGCCGCGCGATATCCGCTGGTTTTACCAGGACGGTGCATCATTCATCCTGCCTGATTACTGGCAGGACTACCTTAAACCGATCCCCCGGGCCGAGCGTGATGACATGGTGAGTGCCTATTACCGGCGACTCACGGGCGATGACGAGATCGCCATGCACTCGGCCGCACGCGCCTGGTCGCTGTGGGAAGGGCGGTCGTCGACGCTGTTACCGAAGGCATCCGTGGTCGATCATTTTGCCAGCCCGGCAACGGCGCTCAGTCTTGCGCGGATCGAATGCCATTATTTTGTGAATAACAGTTTTCTTGAGGACAACCAGATCCTTGCCCGTGCGGACAGGTTGCGGCATATACCCGGCATTATTGTGCACGGCCGCTATGACGTGGTGTGTCCGCTGGAGCAGGCGTGGGCCTTGCACCAGGCATGGCCCGAGGCACGCCTGCAGGTGGTTGCGGACGCGGGTCATTCGGCAACCGAGGCCGGCACGGTGGACGCACTGGTGAGGGCAACCAATGAATTTGCCGGGCGGTTTGCATGATCGGCCTGCTGCAGCGCGTTACGCG
>JAOULY010000295.1 GCA_029881775.1 Gammaproteobacteria bacterium | reverse complement strand
CTCAAAAACCTTGTCAAGTGTTTTCTTGCTTTTAATGCAATTTTTTTAAAGCTGCTGTTTTATGGGTTGCTGTCCGCCCTGTGATTTATAGCGGATACAAAATAACCAACAATGTAAATCTTTAGGGTTCCTGTGGAAAAACTTGTGCTAGCTCTGACAGGCCTATGCTAAATTTTTCAGTTGAAATTAATACAATCCGACAGTTCGCTAATAACCCGTTCCAGTCAATCGTTTTTTCTTTCACTGAATAACAACTCAGCAGCAGTCCCGGAGGCAAGCTTCCTTAAAGGGTTGACAGTTTGATCCGCGAGTCCGTTGTCGTGAGTGCTTTGCGCCCACGACAACAACTGGATAAAGCTAAAATACTATTTCAACTGGCCGACTAAAGAAACAGAATACAGACAAACATTTTTCTGTTTAAAGGAAATAGAGTTGCCATTTAGCCTCCTTAATGCTTGGTTGAATATCGTGATGAAGCATATATCTTATACCATTCGACTATATAGATAAATATGTTAGGCTATGCCGCCAGCATATCGGCCAATCTCAATCCAAATGACACCGCGCCTCGGAAAATTCTCAGCGTGCTGCTGGATGAGAATATCGGCAAGGAAGATATCCGGGATGCGGTGTTCACCGCTGTCGATGTACAAACGCTTAAAGCCGAAATGGATGCGCTCGATGATCTGACCGGGAACAACTACAGCGACAGCTTCGAGCGGGTGATTGCCCGGCACAGCTATTTGCGCCAGTTTGCCCCGGCGCTGATCAAACATATTACGTTTCATGCTGACCCACAGAGCAATGCAGCAGGCGATATCATGGAAGCGGTCGATCTCCTGGAGCGCATGAATGACGAAGGGCGATACACCTTGCCGAAAGACGCCCCGACAGGCTTCATTCCCAGAAAACTTCGTCCCTTCATATTTCAGGACGATAAAATCCATAAACCCGCTTGGGAGTGCGCCCTGATGACAGTCCTGCGCGATCAGGTCAAATCCGGCAATCTGTATGTTCCTCAAAGCAAACGCTTTGCTTCCCTGGAGACGTTCTTTATACCGGAAGCTGAATGGGCCGCCAGACGAGAGGATTTTTTTACCCGCGCCGGATTGCCGGTCAACCCGAACGAAGTCCCGGCCTATCTGACGGATCGCCTGAACCGGGCCTACGACCGTTTTCTGGAGTGTCTGCCGGACAATCATTATGCCCAGCTGAATGATGAGGGCTGGCAAATTTCCTCCGATCCAACCGAAAAACTCGATGACGGGACGGATAAAACACTCAACCCTTTGAAAGAATGGCTTGGTGAACACATCCATACCATCAAACTGCCGGATTTGTTAATCGAGGTGGACAACGATCTGCGTTTTTCGCGATGCTTCATGCCCGCCGCCGACCAGGATGGTCCGCAGGCACAGCATGTGTGTGAAGTACTGGCGACAGTCATGGCACATGCCAGTGAAACCGGCCCCTATACCATGTCCCGGATTACCGAAGGGATCAGCTATCACCGAATGAAGCATATTACGGACTGGCATATGCACGAGGAGACGCAGCGCGAGGCACTTGCCCTGGTGGTCAATGCCATCAGCCATCTGGATATCACGAAATACTGGGGAGACGGCACCACTTCCAGTAGCGATGGGCAGCGGTTTCCTTTGCGTCGCAAGGTACTCTACAAAAGTTACAGCCACGCTTTCAATGATTTCGCTCTGGAGTTCTATAATTTTGTTGCCGACAACTACGCGCCGTATTTCAGCCTGCCGCATGAGTGCAGCGACCGGGATGCACCGTTTGTGCTCGATGGCCTTCTTTACAATGAAAGCGATCTGGACATCCAGGAGCACTATACCGACACGCATGGTTTTACGGATACCAATTTTGCCGCCTTCGCTATGTACGGCAAATGCTTTTCGCCACGGATCAAGGGGTTGCACAAACAGGCCATCTTTCGTATCGACACGGAAAAAAACTATGGCCCGGTCGCCGTACTCTTGGAGAAAAAGGACCGTACCTTGAATCCGGGATGGATCACCGACCAGTGGGACCGCATGGGGCATTTTTATGCCTCGCTGGAAACCGGACATGCCACCGCTTCTACGGCACTCCGCCGTTTGAACGGGTTCACCGGAAAAAATCACTTCTATCGCGCTAACCGTGAACTAGGGCGCGTTATCCGGACCGAACACACCCTCGACTTCATGTCCGATCCTGATATGAGAAAGCGGACCCGGCGTGGGTTGCTCAAGGGAGAGCAGGTGCATAGTCTGGCGCGGAATATCCGGTATGGACATCGAGGAAAGCTCAGCAGCCGGGACTGGCTCAGTCAAAAACACGCCTGCAGCTGCCTTACACTCGTTATCGCCTGCATCATCTACTGGCAGGCCAAGGAAATTCACCGCATCATCCAGACGCACACGCTTCCAGACAATATTAATCTCGACTTGCTCAGCAACATCAGCCCCGTCTCATGGGAAAATATCATCCTTTACGGCGATTACATCCTCAGTAGAAACAAAATAGTTTTGTAAATCCCTTATCGCCTATTTTCGTACAAATGTGCGCAGTACCCTTTAGAATAGAGAAAAGAGCTGCAGTCAAATCTGCACTCCACAAACTGCCCGAACCATAATAATTTTTGCGTCCCGTGACCGGACCGCGAATCGTATTCTCGGCCGCGTTGTTGTCTAGTGGCACTTGCGGATTCTTCACAAACAGAGTGAGCCCTTCCCAGTGATTGAGCAAACTCTGGCACACTTTGCGTTGTTGGTTGCGAGCACTTTGCGGTAGCGATCGGGTTTTTTCATCCAGTTCGTCATCATCTTGTGTGCTCAGGCGAATAGCTTCTTGGTGCATTGTGCGCAGGGTTTCCTGTGCAGCCTGCTGGTGTTGCTCAAAACATTCGCTCTGTTGATTAAGCGGGCTTTGTGCATCCCAGTGATCAAGACGCTGATGGTTGTGATGATACAGTTCTCCGATGTGCGCTTTCCATTCCAGCGCCCAGGATTCGAGTGATTTATAGCCGCAACCGGCAATGATAAAATCCCGGCGTACATGGGCCCAGCAGAAGGCCAGCAGGATTACTTCCGATAACCTGGCGAGCTTTTTGTAAGCGCCATAACGATCGCAGACAATGATGCACTGTCCAGACTGCAGACCAGCAAAGTGGGCGCCAGGAACGGCTGCGCTACGACTAGGATCGAGCACAAAAAATACCACTGATTCGGAACGGGTCACCCACAGATACCAGCGCGTACCGACTTTGCCTTCTGTTTCAACAAATACTTCCCAGCGTGTCTCGTCATTATGAAACAGGGTTTCAGTCATCTGTTTTTGGTAGAGCTTCTTCTTGATGGGCTCGAACAGTTTGGTCAGCTGCTTTAGGCCGCCGGCAACCGTGCCGGGTGAGACTGGGAACGCCAGGTCAGCGAGA
>JAOULY010000294.1 GCA_029881775.1 Gammaproteobacteria bacterium | reverse complement strand
GTCCAGCGGTTTAAGGTTGTAATTAAACAGGATGCGCTGCCTTAATTGACGCATGTTGTTCTGTTTCAGGCGCGTGTCGAGTTCCGGTTGTCCGAACAGGACGACCTTCAGTAATTTATCCTTCTCGGTTTCCAGGTTGGTCAGCAGGCGCAGTGCTTCCATGCTTTCATCGGGTATCGATTGTGCCTCGTCGAGTAGCAGTACCACCTGTTTGCCGGCGGCATTGAGTTCCACCAGTCGCGCGGTTATCAGTTGCAGGATCCGGTGTTGCCCGCTGTTACGTGCAAACTCAATACCCAGTTCCTCGGCCAGTGCCATGCGCAGCGAGACCGGGTTCAGGAACGGGTTGGGTATGTAGGCGGTTATATACCTGTCATCCAGCGTGTTCATGAGTTTCCGGCACAGCAGCGTCTTGCCGGTACCGACTTCGCCGGTGACCTTTATAAATCCTTCGCCTGATTCCAGTGCAAACAGCAACACGTTCATCGCCTGCCGGTGGCTGCCCTGTTCCAGGAAGAAGCCGGTATCGGGCGTGATGGTGAAGGGCGCCTGTTCAAGCCCGAAATGTTCAAGGTACATGGGGGACCTCCTGGCGAATCTGGCGTGTGTCGGTGCGCAGCTTGCGGAAACTGTCGGCAGTGCTGCGCAGCTGGCCGTTCCATTGCCGGTTGCTGTTAATGACGACCGGGCGCAGCAGTATCACCAGCTCGCTCTTGGATGCCACGGAGCGGTTGTGGCGGAACATGTTGCCGACGACGGGCACATCGCCGAACAGCGGGGTACGCGCTTCCTGGTCACGCATGGAATTCTTCATCAGGCCGCCCAGCACGACGACCTGGCCGCTGTCTGCCCGGATAACGGTATCGGTTTCACGAATCGTGCTGAGTGCCAGCGGGATCGACAACTGATCCGTGCTGGATGTGCTGATGGACTTTATTTTCTCTGTGACTTCACTGATTGCCGGGTGGATGTGCAATATGACGCTGTTGTCATCGCTGATTTGCGGGATGACGTCCAGCGCAACCCCGGAGAAGAACGGCGTCAGCGTTACGTCAACGCTGGTATTCGAAACAGTCGCGCTCACGGTGTCGGTTTCCGTCTCTACATCGGTGACAAAGAACTCATCCTGGCCGACCTTGATAACGGCTTTCTGGTTGTTGACCGTGGAGATGCGCGGGCTCGACAGTACCTGTACGTCGCCCTGTGTCTTGAGCAACTCGATAAGTGAATTGAAATCTTTCAGGTTGGCATCGATAGTAAACACGCCGCCGAATGCGTTTGTATCGAAGCCGGTTACCTGGGTACCCCTGATCAGGGGCACGGTCGTGCCGGCGAGCGCCGATGCCCCGGTGTCGAAGATGCTGCCGCCACCCGAATGGCCGAACAGGATTGACTTGTCGCTGCCGATTTCAAACAGGGCGTTCCAGTTGATGCCGGACTGGAAGTTGTCGTTCAGCGTCACCTCGATGACCTTGGCTTCCAGGATGACCAGCCGATGCGCGGCATTTTCGATGGTCTCCAGGAATTCGCCCACGTTGCGTAATTCTTCCGGCAGCGCATGCACCACGATGACGCCCGATTGCGGATGGACCATTACCTTGCGGCCACCTTCCTCGCCGATAATCATTTTCAGCGACTCTTGCAGATCGTCCCAGAAACTGGAATCAGATTCCGTGCTGACCATGCTGCCGGATACCTCGGAACTGCCGCCGCCAGCCGCGCTGCCGGCCGTGTTGCTGACCTGTCCGGAACTCACGCTGGTACGCGAGCTGCCCTTGCGCACGGTATCCAGGTAATCAACCGTGAAAATCTGTGTGCGGATTCGTGCCGGGTAGACCTGGTAGGTGTTGCCATTGAGGCGATAGCGATAGCCAAAAACATCGCGTGTTGTAGACAGTACATCCTCGATGGTTACATCCTGGAGCGTAATGGATATTGTCCCGGCGACATCCGGGTGAACCACCATATTCAAGGAAGTACCCTTCACCAGGCTCATGAAGAATTCACGGGCCTGCGATGCGTTTACGGAAATATCAAAGCGTGGCACAAGGTCCGGCAACACGTCGGGCAGCTCCGCGCGTAATGGTGGCAGCAGCGCGGCGGCCACTTCGGGTGGCGGCGTAATGTCGGCGGCGCTGCTGTCGGGCAGCTCCCTGTTCTCGAGTGCTGCGGAAATCGCCGGCATATTTTCCGGTGCATGGGATGGCATCATCTGGCAACCGCCAATCATTACCCCGGCAATCGCGATTACCATTACAGACATTATATTTTTAATAATCTTCATGGTTTTATTTCCACGGTTCCTGATTGTCTTTTGATGATATCCGGCAGTAATGTCAGTGTGATCTGCCGGTCTGGCGACTGTAGTGTCACATCGTGTTTGCGGATCCTTATGACGGTGGCGTCTCCCACGGTTTCGCCCTCCGTTACATGTGTGCCGTTAATAACGGCAACACGGCGGTTTTTCGAAACCAGGGTCGAGTTAAGGTTGTAGCGGCTGGCCGGTTGCGTTTTGCGTTGTTCGAACACGTTTGCCTGGTACGGGCGAGTGGGGTCGTCAAGTTCCGGCCTGGCCGCGTACGACAGGCTGGTTATTACCGCCAGTCCGAACAGTAGCCTTATGCTGTTGCCGAGGTATTGCATGGTCAGCTATCCCCCTTTATGCCGAGGGTATAGAGGTCAATCGTGACCCGGGCGGTTGGGTATTCGATCACTTCGTACTCCACGCCTTCCCAGAAAAATTTCCATGGCAGGCCCTCGAGCGCACGCAGGTAGCGCAGGGTTGCCAGGTAACTGCCTTCGAGTTGCAACTGCATGCGGTAGCGATTGATGCCCGTGTCCTGTGGCTCTCCGCTATCAGGCAATACATCGTTATCACCGAGCGGGGTACTGCTGGCGTTGACTTTCAGCAGTTTGAGGCCTTGCTCCTGTTCCAGTACCTGCTCCAGCACCTTGACGGCCTGTGCGGGCGCCAGCAGTCCGCCCACCTGTTCCTGTATGCGTGTTTCCAGCTCGGTCAGGCGCGCACGCATTTCGCTGTAGGCGCCTGATTCGTGGTCAGACGGAACATCCGCAAGGATATCGCTCCGTTCGCGCAATGCGTCCAGTTTCGATTGCCAGTCACTGACGGCCTGCCGGAGTGTTTCCTGCTGCCTGATTGCCGGCTGGATGGCGAATGTGTCCGCCACGTAGAACATGACAATCAGGCCGGTTGCGAGCAGCATGATGCGTTGACGCAGCTCCATGGCGTCCACCCGCCCGATCAGCTGATGTATCCGTTCGCGCATGCCTACAGTTCCTCCCGGTTGCTGCTCAGGATAAAACTGACTGCCGGCCTGGCCGGGTCATCGCGTGCGAGCTGTATGGAGCCGTTGTGCAGCGCACTGAAGCGCGGTTCTGCAGGCATTCCCTGCAGGTAGCGGGGGACCAGCGTCGGGTCC
>JAOULY010000293.1 GCA_029881775.1 Gammaproteobacteria bacterium | reverse complement strand
AGATTATACAGTTGAGTGCAATATTGGGTTGCATATTGTTATGTGGTTGTCCTCCACCTGCTGCGAATATGGATGTCGCGCCCATACTGTCATTAGCTGAGTTATCAAATACCCGTAGACGCCCAACCTTTGAAATTACACGATCGTTTGGTAGCACACTGTCACCGCCTGAGGGGTCTGCACGCAGTGTATGTGCGTGCCCCGGGATTTGGCTGGTAGTCAGTGTTACGACTTCGGTACCACTTGCACCCCCTAGAGGACGATTGCTCAGTCCGATGCCATTACCTGCATGCACCATCCCGCGCCCGCGAAGATCAGGCAATGCGAAAGTTACCTCACCATCACCCCCGTAGGTTGTACCGAGAATGGAAAATAACGCTGGATTTTGGTCGATAGGTAACAACTGACCGTTACATAAAGCCCATCCACGTGGCGCGAACGTACCTGCAAACCACCGTACCTCCCCAATAAAGGGTGTATCTGCCAGTGCCGTCGTTGTACCCGCACCTAATATGGATAACATGAACGCTTGGAGAAAGAGCAAATGCTTTAATATTCTCATGTGCTTCTCCTTAATCACGTGACGGCAATACGCCCACTAACGCAATAATGCAATTTAACGTGGTGTATGGTTGCATATTGTTATGCGATGCGTTTCCGCCTGTTGCTGTGATAGAGTCGGCGCTCATATCTACATTGGCCGTGCCGCTATCGTAAAGGCGCGTGCGACCGGGACTGGCGAGTACATTTCCACCAGGTGCAATAGCCGTTGCAGCACCACTGCTGGCGCGGAGTGTGTGTGTATGGTCTGGCATTTGTGCGGTAGTCAGGGTTTCGGTTTCAGTGCCACCCATATCTCCCAGATTGCGCCGGGTCAGGCCTGGACCCGTTCCAGCATGGATCATCACGCGACCACGCACGTTGGGCAATGCGAATGTTGTCGAACCATCACCCCCGTAGGTTGTACCGAGAATGGAAAATAACGCTGGATTTTGTATGATAGACAACAGTTGGCCGTCACATAAAGCCCATCCGCGTGGCGCGAAATTACCTGCAAACCACTGTACTTCACCTATGAATGGATCAGTGCCGGCATAAGCCATTTGTGCATTATTAATAAGTGCGCCCGCCATCAATGCGCCATGAAACAGCTTTTTTATATTCATTTATATTGCCTCCTTAATCATCGTGTCTCGTGTCATGCCCTGGATATTGAATAGCGGCTGAAACCTGCAAGGCCCAGTATTCCGCTTATAAGTAGCCACACTGCTCCAGGCAATGGCACTTGCGAAACAGTAATATTATCTACATTGAATATATAACCAGCATCAAGGCTGCTTAGTGTGATGCTGTTAAATCCCAGGCTATAATCATCTTCAATCAGGCCGATAAAATATGCTTCGCCATCAGCCAGTGAAACATCAACTGACGCGGTATTGCTGACACTCTGACCATTGTTGGTCGTAATAGTAAAATCACTGGCCAAGATCAGGTCGGCACTAATTACATACAATCCGATTGCGCGCATTGTATGGTCGAATGTGACAGTGAAGCTATCACCACCAACAAATGCGCCACTGCTATCGTTGGTGCCGAGATAGTTTGAGGGTGAGGTGGTGTTGAAATAATTATCCACCAGGATCGAAGGATTGTCCGGGCCGGATAGAGAGTAACTGAAAGTAGCCCCATTTAAAGTATCGCCGCTAGCAATAAGTGTACCTGCATCCAGTTCATCAAAATTATACGTAGTGCTACTGGAGCCACCCAGTGCGCCGAGATAACCTGATTGTGTATCGTAGAATGTAGTTACGGCATTTGTGGGTGCAACAAGAAATGCCAGAAGGCATGCGCAGACAGCACCCAAAGTACGTGGATTAATCATGATGAAGTCTCCGTATTATGTTCTTATTGCCAGCCTTCTTTTTGTGACTGGTTCATGAGCGCTATGATTTGTCAGTAATTAGATCGCTAATAAAATTACCGGGTCTACGCAGAAGGCTTCCGGACTATTCAGAATGAAGTTAGCAATGGGCCGTTCTGCCTCTTATTAAAGACGTTCTTATCAGGGGAGACTGCACTATTGTAATGGGTCGATGACTGCCGGCCCGCTCCCGTATCCGGAACGATCGCTTATAGTACATTTCACTCAGAAAACAGCTTATAACCATCGTCTGCCTGGCATCAATCACACATATGAACTAATACTTTTGTATTGGTCGGCACAGAAAATACATGTACTTCCGCTTAGGCTCGTACCCGGAAATGGCGGTAATTCTCCCCTGGGATTCATCAACTGGGCCGCATTCCGGTCGGCTTCCGTTATTTTAATTAACATCGTAGGGTGCGCCGTGCACACCGGGGGATATTCACAGCAGCAACTGGTGCGCACGGCGCGCCATGCATTTGCTGATTTTTCTGTTTTGACCAAATAACCGGCATCCGGCGCAGGCCGGAATCCAGATTTTGCGTATTAATCCAGGTTCATGTCTGGTCAACTACGGACTTACAAGACAGCCGCGTACTTCTTAAAAGCCGCAACAAAGCACATTCCCGCCGTCCCCTTTTACTGGTGAATATATGGGTTGGCCATCGACAGGAACAGTCAGTTTCAGGATGGCTGACCGACCAGGACATCTCCCTGGGACCGCCTTTCCAGGGAGTTCCATTACATTATCCAGTACACTTGGCCCAGTCATGATTGATGGGAGCTTAAGAGCATGCGAATCCTCACCGCAATCATTTGCATCGCCGTAACGGCGCTTCTTTTATCTTGTGATCAACAGAATGCAGCCTCTGGTGTTGATCCCAGGCTGGGGCTTGAATGTTTTGAGAACCACCGTGCATCACTTCCTCCGGGGACCCAGTATGAAGGAATCGAGAAACTCTCTGAGGATGGGCTGACAATAAGGATTATGAATGGAGTTGAGGTGGTGATCCTGGATTGCGGACTGAACCCGGACGGTACATAGTTAAAAGGGAACGGATGGAGTAATTAATCCCTCCGTCCCCTTATTACTAAATAAATCAGAAACTGAAGCTGCCTGATACTAGACGTTGAAGAATGAGGTAGTCGCCAACATTTATGGCGTTATCCGGCATGGGTAGTCCACCCGAAAGCGGCGCAATGTCGAAGCGTGCATGTTCCGGAGCAGTGGCTGAATGCAAGCCGGTCAGGATGCGCACACCCAGCACCAGGTCACCGCCATCGACCTGGCCGTCGCCATTGATATCGCCGGCGACATCCAGGAAAGTGGATTGGTCATCCAGTGGATCAGTGCCTATGGTTACTTCAAATCCATCCGTGTCACCATCGCCATCGGTATCGGGATTGTCCGGATCGGTATCCACACCGACCTGGTAGGTGGACGGATTACCATCAGCGTTAACTTCATCGAAATCACCCAGGCCATCGCCATCGGTGTCCGCGAGTAAGGGATTGGTTCCCA
>JAOULY010000292.1 GCA_029881775.1 Gammaproteobacteria bacterium | reverse complement strand
CCCATTCCGGCGTGCTTGCCGGGCTCGACGGATTATAGCCCAGCGCCACTTCATCGCCGTCTCCGAATCCGTCTCCATCCGAATCAAACAATAGCGGATCAGTGCCGTATCCCGACTCGTCCGCATCCGTCAGGCCGTCGTTATCGTCATCATCATCGGCGTTGTTGCCCATGCCATCATTGTCCGTGTCCGTATCCTCATTCGGGTCAAGCGGGAAAGCATCAAGATTATCCGGCACCCAGTCGTTATCGTCGTCCGCATCACAGGCATCGCCGTCACCATCCGCATCCGTATCCAGCTGGTTGCTGTTTGCCGCCTGCGGGCAGTTATCGTGCACATCCACAATGGTATCGGCGTCCGAATCGGCCTCCATGTGCCAGGCCAGTGCGTAGTCCCTGTTAAAGCTGTTCTTCGGGACAACCTGCAACAGGTAATCCCGATCGGGTGAAAGTGGCTGCCAGAGGGATTCGGTATTATCGAGCGTACCTGCCGACGCCGCGACCTGGAACGGGGAACCGGTCACGTCATATAAATACAGGTCCAGGTCGTGCAGGGTGGCAGAACCATTAAACAACATGCCACCGCCGCCGGATATATCGATATTCCAGGCAAGGGTCGCCTTGAGCACCGGCGTGGAGTTACCGGTGGAGAAATAATAGGATGCCGTGCTGTTCGTACCGCCCGCCCCGCCAAAGGCAGGATCGTAGTCAAAGCCGTAACCGCCAATAGTACCCGTGCCACCCGCATCATCTTCATCGCTGTTCTGCTCGCCTGCGGCAATGATGTGATAACTGTTGTAGATATTGACCTGCCCGGCGCCGAAGCGCGCGTCCAGGCCGTTCGCCGCCTGGTTGGCCGGGGCCTGTCGATAATCGGTGATGTCTGCCGTCGTCAGGTTGCTGGTATAACGATCGGCGCCGGCCATCAGCACGGCCTTGATCGTCTCGGAGCGCTCCGCGTTGTAAATGGCGTCACCATTCCTGTTGCTGGTAGAGACTTCAGCGGGATCGGTGGACAGGCCCGGGTTCATATGACCGGTTTCGACCAGTAACGCAGCGGCCGCCGCAACGACCGGCGTCGAGGCACTTGTTACCGTCAGTGGAGCAACAAGCTCCGGCCTGGTGCGTCCAGCTGTATAGTCCGCATCGATCGTATTCGTGCCGGTGCCGTGCAGACCGTCCGTTCGCCCGACCGCGATCACGTTGAACGCCCCGCTCAGCAGGTTCAGGTTTGTCCCGGTATTATTCCTGGTACCGACAACCTGTAGATATTCATCCGTATCGATGACCCAGTCGGTACGTCGTAACAGGCCAGAGTCGTCCGCGGGATCGGTGGCGCCTGCAACCCAGCTGTTATTAGCCCCGCGGCTGGTCGAAACCAGTGGCTTGAAACTGGTCCCGAAACGCAGGTAATCCGGTTGCAGCCAGTAATTGGCGCTATACACATCGATGGTGTTTATCGCGGACGCCATCGAGCTCGTCGAGCCATAAAACCGCGTGCCGACACTGGTGGCATGTCCGGAGTATGTGCCGGCAAACAATCCGGTCCGGTCGTTGATGGTCTTGCCCGTGAACTGTGCAACGGCAGGATCGGGCATATACACGGCCAGGTCACCCCCACCACCCGCCTCTACCTGCGTCACAAGCACACCACTGCCATCGGGCGTGATTACACCCTGCTCATTTAACAACCGGTTGTAACCGATATCATCCCTGTACACGGCTGACACCGTACCGGGTGCCACGGTTATGAATACTGCGCCCTGGAACAGTACGGCGCACACGCTTCGCAAAGACATGCGTGCGAGTAGGACTCGTGCGGACATGGGGATAGCCTGCTTCATTATTTGAATTCTATATTTTTGTTATTAGTAGAGACTCTAAGCTATTTCTGCCGCTAATTAAATCCTCCATTCACGCCCGTAATCCGCAGTCGGACAGCAAATCCCCACAAAAATGTATTTACTTTCAATCAACTAAAAGCAATAATAAGGGTACTGACCCCTTTTATTGGGGAAATAAAACCAGGCTCCGTTTACTTCATTCCAGAAATTTCCTGAAATCCGAGAGCGCGGTATCAATAGAAATGGCAACGCCAAGACCTTCGCCGCCTGCCACCTGGGAGACCCGAATGCTGTTCACTCCCACAACTTTACCGTCCTCGGTTAACAAGGGTCCGCCGCTGCTGCCCGGCAAGACCGTTGCATCGATAATGACAAAATTATCCTTGAGTCCTGCGACAATCCCGGATGTTATGACATCCTTGATTCCAAGCGGGCTACCGATTGCGAAGACCCTCATTCCATGCCGTAGCGAAGCGGGGCTGCCTGGTCTGATATACGGTGTTTTATGATCGTCGGTCTTCAACAGGGCCAGGTCATTCTCTTCGGATACCGCAAGCAGCCGCGCCGTGAGTCGGGTTCCATCCTTCGCACGTATCTTGAAAGACTTTGCAAGCGATGACAGGCTGCTGAGCATATTGAATTCCCTCCGGGCACTTTCATACTCACGTTTGCTGTCATCATGATTATCTTTGAAATACTTCAGTCCTTTCTTGCTGTGCTCGAAGTGTTTTCTCAGCATCTTGTATTCAGATTCTGCCAGTACCTTCTGGTAACCTTCGTCGATCCTGTCCAGTCTTTTTTTGCGTTGTACCAGTGACTGCTCTGCTTCTCTTAATCTTTCCTGTTCATTACGATATTCACGCCTTGCCTTGTTGTATTTAATTTCCGCGCTGCTCAACCTGTCTTCAAGTTCCTTCCATTGCTCTGTTCCCCTCGGCCGTACAACGTGTTTATTGGTAATAATATGCCCGCTTTCGGAGATAAAGAACCCGGAACCCTCCGTGATGGTGCTTTGTATGGAAATGACGGCCAGTGAGGCATGTTCAACCGGGGAGCCCGGCTTGTACTTGTCCAACAGATCCGAGGACAGATCCCTCGACTTCGTGGCGGCTTCGCGCTCACTCGTATCAACATCGGTAACTGTTGCTCCTCGCCCGGGTATGTCTGTGAAATGCCAGCGTCCCTGTTCGTCCTGGTATTTGTAGATTTCCGCGAATGACGGGCCGGCTGTAACAGATGCAAGCAGCAGGAACAGGACAGCATTAAATGTCCGGAACGGATATTTTATAAACCTGACCTGTCTGTAAAGAATGCTTTTCATTTTGGTTGTATTCAGGCGATTGTAAAAATAATTATACAGTTACCCGCAAGCCAACAGTGTGGAAAATAATACAAAGGGGTCAGCACCCATTTTCTTGACGTATGAAAGGGTGTTATGAAAGGGTGTCAGAGCACAGTTACTGCTTATATCAGGAATAAATGTGCTCTGACACCATAATACTCAACGAGCTGTGAGCCTGGCGGTCGCAGCAGAGCGTACCGGTTCCGGTGCGCCGGCGAGAGGACGGGAATGCCGGAAGTAACCCTGCGTTTCTACGAGGAGC
>JAOULY010000291.1 GCA_029881775.1 Gammaproteobacteria bacterium | reverse complement strand
CAATGAACGATTCTAGGCCGGAACTGCCCGGACATCTTTACATCGAGAACTACGACCCCGACAGCTCCGAAGTCATTGCCTCGCTCGCAGCCCACAAAGTGCTGGCATGGTCACAGGAAGGCCGTGGCGATGCCATAGATAAATGGTGTAAACACGTCGCCGACCAGAAGATTGCCGCCATCGGCGCGTGGGAAGAGAGTCGCTTTCTCAGGCTTGAGGAACAGTGGATTTCCGTCGAGAATGACGAAGACGATGACGCGGAAGAAGAGCGTTACCATCAAGCCTGCGCGGAGGTGGCCAGGAAGGCCAGGCTGAAGCGCGAGCAGACCCGGCAACAAAGCTCCGAGCACAGGTCAGCGATAGAAAAAATCGTCGAGGAGTCGAGGGAATTCATCGAAGCACAGGAACCGCCGCCGCAAGAAGACCATTTTTTCGACTACGTGCTCGCAACCGCAGTTGTGATCACCGTAATCTACCTGCTTAATACCTGATTATTTTTGGCCCTACCCGCACAGCACGGCGTGTAAACCAGAAGTCCGCCGATATTCCCGGAGATAGCAGCCAGCATGAGCACACGGATCGCACCCCTTGCTATATTATTTATCCTCACTGCAAGCCTGACAGCCTGCGAAAAAACCGAACAGGCTGAAAAGTCTGAACACCGAAAAATATCGTTTGCCGATGATGTGGCCCCCATCATCCAGAAACATTGCGCCGAATGTCACGCTGCCGGACTGCCGGGCGCCATGGCGACCGGCTTTGTCACGGACACCTACCAGTCCATTATGAATGGCACCCTGTCAGGACAAATCGTCAATCCGGGTTCTGCCAGGACCAGTTCGCTGTACATCCTGGTCTCCGGCAAAGACAACCTGGCGGTCACCATGCCGCACGGAAAAAAACCGCTTGAAACCGGGGATATCGAAATCATCCGTGCATGGATAGATAGTGGTGCCCTGGAGAACTAAGCCGGCTTTCGCCACCCCTTCACGCAGGCCAGCCAAATCGGCTACACTGTCTGCCGGGGACGCAACAATAACGATTTACCATGCTGGGTTTTGGACATCAAACCTTTTTCAACCTGTGTCTGGCGCTATTCACACTGGCGGCCGTATCGGTTGTCTGTCTGGGCCTGCTGCTCATCGAACGCCAGAACTACAACCAGCTGCAACAGAACGTCACCAGTCTCAGGGCGGAAAATAACCGGCTCAAATCAGAACTTCGTCGTTTCCAGGACGGTCCGGAGACACCTGATGCAACGATATACCGGCCTGACGAATAAGCTGCATGGTTACCGGCTCCGCCGGCTTTGTCACCCGGCACACCGGCCTGAAACTAATTATTTCGTGACAAGGTAAAACAGGACCACGCTGACGATAATCCAGGCCAACGGGTAGAAAACAAACAAGCGCAGAAAATCGGCCCGGAATTTCTGCCGCGTCCTGGAATCCTGCTGCTGTACCGGTTTTTCCATTACTCACCACAACCGTTGCTATTGGCCGTATCGAATATCCCGCTTTGTTTCTGTTTTTGATACATCGAATTCACCCATTTTCGTCAAAGTCGCACCGGGGTCCTTGACCAGGATCAACAACAGCACGACCTGTATCCAGTCATCCCGGCCGGCTTTGCGATTCACTCCGTGTAATTATAAACATACGACACAGGATGCCTGCATTAAACCCTACCCGCTCACTTAATTGCCACAATTATAAACAAGCACCTGGCGTATAATTCCGGCACAAGGAAGACAAGTGTTATAAACATTAATACATTTAATTCCAGTCATACACGATTATCAAAGGACATTATTCGTGAGAGAAGGAAACCTGTCATTGCGTGCCAAATACAATGTCACGGCACTGTTCTACGACATACTGGATTACCCATGGGAACGCGTCTACAGAGAGTGGCGGCCATTGCTACTGGGCGACTTGCGGGGAAAGGTACTTGAAGCCGGAGTGGGTACAGGAAGAAATTTCCGGCACTACCATGAGAGTGTTGAATTAACAGGTGTCGACTTAAGTGATGTGATGTTAAAAAAGGCCACCAGGAAGGCCGGTAAAGCTGACTGTAAAATAGAACTTATACATGACGATGCCAGCGTCATGCAGCATGTCGCCTCAAATCAATATGACTGGATAATCTCAACCTTTCTTTGTTGTGTCATGCCGGACGAATTCCAACCTATGGCACTGGAGCAGTTCAGCCGTGTTCTGAAGCCAGGCGGTAAATTCAGATTGCTTGAAATGATCTACTCAAAAAACAAAACCATCAGAAGGCGCCAGGAATTTTTCTCTGCGTTCGTTGAGAAAGTCTATGGCGCGAGGTTTGACAGAAAAACCGTTCAATTTATAGAAAGGTCACCTGATCTGGAAATCACCGCTAAACGTTTTCTGAAAGATGATGTTTATCTACTTGTCGAGGGCATCAGGAAAGAAACCTAGTTGACACTCCAACTACTGAACAAGTTGAATAAAAAAACCGGCGCAAGGCAAAAACCTGCGCAGCGGGTTTTTATTATCAGCGCCAAACAACAAAGGCCCCATAAGGGGCCTTTGTTGTTTGGCGCGCCCGGAAGGATTACTCGGGCTGACGCCCTCGCCCCTGCGGGGTCGCCGGCATAGCCGGCGCTGTCTCGGACAACTTCGTTGGCCTCGGCTCGAACCCGGGAAGGCTCTCTTCAACCTCCGAACAAGCCACTACTCCGGCACCTGCGGGGTAAAGGTCAATCGTAGGGTGCGCCGTGCGCACCAGTTGCTGCTGTAAGTATCCCCGGTGCGCACGGCGCACCCTACATTTGCTGAATTCCCGGTTTCGACCAGATAAACGTCATCCCGGCACAGGCCCGAAACCAGAAAGTACGCATTAATCCAGGTCCGTGTCCGGCCACAACCAGTCATTAAAAAGCAGGGGTTACATACTGCAACCCCGCACTACGGTTCCTCAACCATAGCCCGGAAGGAGTGAAACGTAATCCGGGAGTGTCTCCCCGGATTCCACTGCGTTGCATCCGGGCTACGGCACTGAGTGAGCTACTCGAAGCCGTTGAGATGATCGTCGATAGGGGGTTTACCCAGACACCGACCCTGACAGTGATCAAACGAAGCAATGAAAAAGGGTCGGCGGAGAATATCCGCTAACCCTTTGTATAATGGCGCGCCCGGAGAGATTCGAACTCCCGACCGCCTGGTTCGTAGCCAGGTACTCTATCCAGCTGAGCTACGGGCGCAGTAAATTGGAGAAAGGGATTATACAGAAAAGCCATTATTTGTCATTGCGATGTTAATAATAAAAGGGGGATTTGGCGGAGAGGGAGGGATTCGAACCCTCGATGGGCTTTTAACCCATACTCCCTTAGCAGGGGAGCGCCTTCAGCCACTCGGCCACCTCTCCAAATAATAAAACTGTCATCAGACCAGCACATCATCCAACACCGGTCGGGATTA
>JAOULY010000289.1 GCA_029881775.1 Gammaproteobacteria bacterium | reverse complement strand
CGTGACGTCAGCGAGGTCTTCGATGCACTTGCCACACTTATGAAACGTGACCTCAAAAGGGGTCCAGGCGTTTACACAGTTCCAGGCTTGATGAAGGTCAAGGTAGTTCGCAAACCGGCCACCCGGGCTCGCAAGGGCGTTAACCCGTTTACCGGCGAAGAAATGATGTTCAAGGCAAAACCGGCACGCAATGTTGTCAAGGTACTGCCGCTGAAAGGCCTGAAAGAAATGGTCTGATCGTTTTATTGCGGCATGAAAAAAGGGTCGCATTGCGACCCTTTTTTTTGCCCGGAGAACACACCTCATCAATCATCATGCCGCAGACGGGTACGTATAAATTCACTATGCGGCACATATAATAAATCCGCAATTTTCCGCACGAGATGCGTTTCATGCGCATCGATAGTGCCGTCAGCAGCCGTTACCTGCCACAGCATATTCACGATCTCTATCCTGTCTTCCATACTGCAACCGTCCTTGATCATCCGTGTAAACGGGTGAAGCGATGTCACATGACCGGAGTCCTGCTCGGCACGCGCAGCTATCTGTGCGGCCTCGTCAGCGGTTACCCCGTAGTTTTCCTCGACAAGACGCCTGACTGTATCGCGTTCCGGTGCGCTGATTTCATAGTCGGCACTGGCGACTTCCATCAGCAGCGCTGCCGTGGCCAGCTGCAGTGCACGACCGTCATCAACCGCATCGGCAGCCTGTTCACGCTGACAGATGATTTTATAAAGCCTTTTAATCACGGTTCGGGGGGCGTATACGGTTTACTGGCCTGGCGAGAGACATTGCACGCATCAGTTAACATGCTTGCCCGTGTAATAGTTACTGCCATCGAACTTGACAAAAAACCGCCCCAGCAGTGGATGGTTAACCGGCTCCTGCGTATCATCTTCCACCAGGTTCCGCTCGGCAACATAGGTCTCCCGGTCGGCGTCATGCACGAGCACGCGATACCAGGGGTCGCTTTTGGGCGGACGACTCCTGGCGACGGTTTCATACCATTCATCCTGACCGAGAAATTCCGCGTCAACATCGACTATTACGCCGCGATAATCGAACAAACGGTGATGAACACACTGCCCGATCGAGAATTTAGCCTGTTTCATAAATACCTGCCCTGTATCAGTTTGTCGCACACATGGTAGTTCAGACCGGCACCAGCTGGACAAGTTCGACTGCCCATTCCTGACCCGTATAATACACGGCCCAATCAACAATATACCGCTACCATGAACAACAGCCTGACGGTCGAACGAAACAAGGTCATCACCATCCAGTACGCGCTGACAAACGCGGAAGGGCTGGTACTGCGTGATGCTGCCAGCAAGCCGGTCAGCTACCTGCATGGTACCGGCAGCATTCCTGCCCGGCTTGAACAGGAGCTTGCCGCGCACAGAATCGGCGATATTGTGCGGGCACGATTGCTGCCGGACGATGCCTTCGGCAAGCACGATGCTGAGCTCGTATGCGAAGTTCCGTTGAGCGAGATTCCCGCAGCGGAGCAAATCGAGGTTGGCGGGCACGTGGTTGGCTCGGACGATGAAGGCAAGGAAATAACGTTCGCTGTCACGGCCATAAATAACGACATCGCCAGTCTGGATGGCAACCACCCGCTGGCTGGCCAGACGCTGATTTTTGAAGTGGAAATCCAGGCGATTCGCGACGCCACGGACGAGGAACTTGCCGCCGGCAAGGCACAGGACGACCCGCAGGCAGACAGCTAGCGTTCGACCCTGAAGCGCGTACCCTCGTAGTTTAGCTGGATGCTGCCGGGATGAATCCTTTCCAGCACAGCACCGTTATCCATCGTCTCACCCTCACGGTATTTTTTCAGGTCGGCCATGATGAAACGGCGGCCCGGATCCTCGGCATATACATGCACATCGATACGCGGCAGGGTGAACCGGCTGCGGAACTCCAGCGGCAGATCGCGCCACTCCTGCAGTTTGAATTCACCGGTTGGATCAGCCGCAGGCTGGCTGGCAGATGGTGCGGTCTGCACTTTTGGTGCAGGTGAAAACGAAGGCGCAGGCGCAGGAGCCCGTGCCGGCGGTTGCGGCAGTGGTTTACGCACGGGTACCGGCGCACGCGCTCTCGCCGGTTGCGGCGGCTCAACCCGCTGACGTGGAACGGGTACCAGTGGCCGCTGAGCCGGCCCAGTCGATCTCCCGGCTGCCACATCCGAGGTCGCGTCACGCGCACTCCTGTCAAACAGTACATAGGCAACCAACAGGCCGTTGAATACCAGCAATGCACCGACAATCCATATCCAGCGCTGTGAACGGGCCGGCCGGCGAACACCCCAGTGCGATGCCTTGAGGTCAGGCACCCCGCCGAGATTGCGTTCCCGGTCGGCTTTTCTCAGTGCTTCTAGGATATAGGACATAAGCGGTATCCGTTACTCGCTTACCAGGCGCGGTACGTCTTCACGGTCGATGGCGGTATTCAGGTGGATCAGCGTATTCTTCCCGACAATGCCGTCCGGCAACAGACCATGCGCCCGCTGGAAGGCCAGCACCTGTTTTTGCAGCGGATAATCGAACAACAGCGCATCAGCCGCGGGTATCCTGACGCCCTGGGCACTTTCGATCTGCTCCCGCAACCAGGCGACGTCCGCATCGCGGTCGCCCAGCTTGAGGAACATCCTGCCGCCCGGTGGCGCCTGTACAAATACAGCGTAATCCCCGAACCAGTAGTTACCGACTTGCCCGGCCTCTACACGGTACAGTTCGCCGCCGATATCCATCTCAAGCATGGTTCCCTGCATTGCCTGCAGGAACACGGGTACGCGTGTTCCATCTTCACGCGTCAGCGTCAGCACCGCCGGCCGGTCCAGCTCACGCAGGCTATTCCAGTCACCCTGCCCGACAATGCAACGCAGGCCATACTCACGCGCAAAGTTACAGAAATCCGGCTTGACCGAGTCGGGGAGCACCACCTGCCAGCGGGCAAACAGCGCCTGCCAGGCCGTTCGATACCAGCTGCTGTCGGCTGCCTGCAGACGCTCACCCAGCGAAACCGGTGCCGGTTTCGCGTCCTGCTCAACGTCGGAACCGACGTCCACCTCTTCCACTGCCGCCACGATGGACTCCACCGGGGCGGCCGAGGGTAAATTAACGGGCGCCTTGTCTGTCACCGTGGTTTGCTTGCTTGCGGGTACCGCAACGGGCTCCATAAGTCGCTGCCATGGCTGATAAAAAATCGCGGCCCCGGCCAGTAGCGCCACTACCAGGCCGCCGGCAAACAGTGGCAGCCACGTGCGCGTCTTTCTCTCATTGCCGCTATCTGCCAGAACCTCGCTTGATGCCTTGTTGACGACCCTGTGATCAACCATGCCGCGGCCCTCGACATAGGTTCCAAGCAGGGCACGGTCACACAAAACATTTATCAGGCGTGGTATGCCATCGGACAGCTTGTGAATTCTGTCGACGGCGCGCTTGCTGAACAG
>JAOULY010000290.1 GCA_029881775.1 Gammaproteobacteria bacterium | reverse complement strand
ACTCGCCGAAACCGACCTCGGCGAAACGCGGTTCGACCGATAGTGGAATACCGTGTTGGCCGGCCAGCCAGTCAGCAAAGGCATGACAACGCTGCAACGGTGAGGTGACCACCCGCTGCCATTGGTGATCGCCATCGACGGCGGCGCGCATCTGCTGCCAGCCACGTTCGCTTAACGGATCATCCACCTGGCCACGAAAGCGGCTGCCGCCCACCGGTTCGCCATGACGCAACAGTTCAACCGAGGTCTCTTTAACGTGACTGTCAGGCATGGGCCGCCAGCAATGCGCGGAAGCGGTCCCAGTCAAAACCCGGTCCCGGGTCGGTCTTGCGACCGGGCGAAATATCCGAGTGACCGGTAATTGATTCCGGGGTCAGCGCGGGGAATTGCGCCAGCAGGCGACTGACCACGTCCACCAGCCGGTCATATTGTGCCCCGGTATACGGCTCTTCATCCTGGCCTTCCAGTTCGATACCCACAGAAAAGTCGTTGCAGGCCACGCGACCCGAGTAACAGGATTCACCGGCGTGCCAGGCACGCATACTGAGCGGCACATATTGCACCAGTTCGCCGTCACGCCGTATCAGCAGGTGGCTCGACACCTTCAGGTGTGCCATATCGGCAAAGTAAGGATGTGCATCCGGATCGAGGCAGTTGGTGAACAGCTGGTCGATCTCCGGTCCGCCGTAGCTGCCCGGGGGCAGGCTGATACCATGGATAACCACCAGTTCGACGTCACAGCCGGCCGGGCGCTCATCACAATTCGGCGATGCTACCTGGCGCGCATCAGGCAATCGATCAACTGTCAGGTCTGGCTTCATGATTTATCTATACAGGTTCCCGGTCGGCCTGCTCAATATACCGGCATCCCCGTCAATTGATAAGGAACCTCTGATCTAATCGTCATTGCGAGGAACGCAGTGACGTGGCAATCTCCAGCTGATTGATTCCATAGTCCGGGATTGCCGCGCTACGCTCGCAATGACGGCGTTTTGATAATTAATCAGAGGTCCCATAAGTAATCCCGTTGATTTTCCATTGCTTAACGACCTGTTGCAGGCAGTGCTGGCGGCACTGCACAGTTGAGGCTGGTATCGGCTAGAATAGCGTCCCGGGATTTTTAAGCACAAGCGGAGCCGTTGTGAAAAACGCATATCTATTCGTCATCCTTGCCACCCTCTTTGCCGGCCAGGCCATGGCCGAAACCCGCTATGTCAGCGACACGCTGGAAATCACCATGCGCAGCGGCAAGGGCACCAGCTACGGTATCACCCGCATGTTGCGCAGTGGCACGCAGCTGACCGTGCTGGAAGAAGACAAGAATTCGGGCTACACGCATGTGCGCACCAAGAGCGGCAAGGACGGCTGGGTGCTGTCGCGCTTCCTGATGAAGACACCGGCTGCCCGTGACCGGCTGGCCGCTGCTGAAAAGCAACTGGCCGAACTGGAGCTGGAAAACCGCAAGCTTGAAACGGCCATGACCTCACTGAAAGACGAGAAGTCGAAGCTGAGCAAGAACCTCGGCAGCCTGGACAGCGAAAGCCGCAAGGTCAGCCAGGAACTGGCCGAAATCAGGCGCACCGCGTCCAGCGCGCTGGCCATCGATTCAGAAAACAAGGAGCTGAAAAGCCGTGTCGTTGCACTGGAACGCCAGCTACAGATCCTGCAGCAGGAAAACGAAGGGCTGAAAAACCGCACCGCGCGTGACTGGTTCATGGTCGGCGCCGCCGTGGTACTGCTTGGAATTATCGTCGGCCTGATCATCCCGCGCATACGCTGGCGCAGAAAATCCAGCTGGGATACGTTCTGAAAAATACCCCGCCGCAACTGTAGGAGCGCCTTGCAGGCGCGATAGAATGTATATTCGCGCCTGCAAGGCGCTCCTACAGTTACACGCACGGGTACTGCAATTCTGTGTAGCTTGCAGTCCTGCTATTCGTCAGTCACGCAGCCTTCCGAGGCGTTTCTTACCAGCTTGATGTATTTTGCCAGCGTGCCGCGCGCTGCCTTGTAGGGCGGCATTTCCCACGCCGCTCTGCGCTGCTGCATATCCGCATCGCTGACATCAACACTCAGGGTTTTATTTTCGGCATCGATCGTGATGATGTCACCATCCCGCACCAGGGCGAGTGGACCACCTTCCTGCGCCTCCGGCACGATGTGCCCGATAATGAAACCGTGTGACCCGCCCGAGAAACGGCCGTCGGTCAGCAACGCAACATCCTTGCCGAGTCCCGCGCCCATGATGGCCGAGGTAGGCGTCAACATCTCCGGCATGCCGGGTCCGCCCTTCGGGCCTTCGTAACGGATCACGACGACATCGCCCTTGCCGATCTTGCCCGTCTCCAGCGCTGCAAGCATCGCCTCTTCCGCGTCAAACACCCGCGCCGGACCCTTGAAATGCAGACCTTCCTTGCCGGTGATTTTTGCGACGGAGCCGCCGGGCGCCAGGTTGCCCTTCAGTATCTGGATGTGCCCGCTTTCCTTGATCGGATCAGACAGTGAATGAAACACGTCCTGGCCGTCCTTTAGGCCGGGCAGGTCCTGCAGGTTCTCCGCAACTGTTTTACCGGTCACCGTCATGCAGTCACCGTTGATGAGTCCTTCCGCCAGCAGGTATTTCATCACCGCCGGGGTGCCACCCACATTATGCAGATCTTCCATCACGTACTTGCCGCTCGGTTTCAGGTCCGCCAGGAACGGGACGCGGTCACTGACGGACTGGAAGTCGTCTATAGTGAGTTCGACATCGACTGCGCGCGCCATCGCAATGAGGTGCAAGACCGCATTGGTGGAACCACCTGTCGCCATGATAATCACCAGGGCGTTCTCGAATGCCGCCCGCGTCATGATATCGCGCGGCTTGATGTCCTGTTCCATCAGGTGACGTATCACCTTGCCGGCGCGGTAACACTCTTCGAGTTTGCCGGGGTCCACCGCAGGCGTCGACGAACTGTAGGGCAGCGACATCCCCATGGCCTCGATCGCGGACGCCATGGTATTGGCCGTGTACATGCCGCCGCATGCGCCCGGCCCCGGGCAGGCGTGGTCAACGATATTGTGCCGCGTGTCTTCATCGATCTTGCCGGCGATAAATTCACCGTAGCTTTGAAACGCCGACACGATATCCAGCGGCTGGTTGTTGTAATAGCCGGGCTTGATGGTGCCACCGTAGATCATCAGTGACGGACGATTGAGGCGTCCCATGGCAATCAGGCAACCGGGCATATTCTTGTCACAGCCGGGCAGTGAAATATTCGCGTCATACCACTGCGCACTCATAACGGTTTCGATAGAGTCAGCAATCAGGTCACGTGACTGCAGCGAGAAACTCATGCCGTCCGTTCCCATTGAAATACCATCGCTGACGCCGATGGTGTTGAAGCGCATACCAACCAGCCCGGCATCCACCACGCCCTCCCTGACCTTCGCCGCCAGGTCATTGAGATGCATA
>JAOULY010000288.1 GCA_029881775.1 Gammaproteobacteria bacterium | reverse complement strand
GATCTATGGCCGGAAGTGGCCGTTCTTAGACACTTGATGCCGAAAATTGAGACATTCCAACCGGATGGCTTAAAACGACCCAAAGCGGAAGTTAAGACGCTTACGAGCCTGACTCATACAAAAGTACTAAGTGAAGTCGTCTTCTGACCCGGCTCGGACATTCATGATAGCTTGTTATACGGCTGTATATACGCAGTTCTGCGTACATAAAATAATAATAGTAATGATTCATAAATGCGCTATATTCAAAGTACTTACCCCTCTCTATTTGCTTCCTCAGGAAACTAGATCGGTGAGTGCTGCATAGAACGATCAGCAGGATTCGTCTTACTAGAGCTTTACTTCTTGGCTGAGATAGTAATCAGTGATAACCCCGTGAACCGGGTTTTACCCCGTTTACAAGGAATCAATGGAAAATAACATCAGTTAGAATTAATTAAGTATTTCAACTGTAGGACAAACCCCAAAACTCATTTACCCTAAACAGGTTCTGTATGGGTGGTTCTTCCGCGCAACCGGTTCCGTTGCATGAATATTGCAAACAAGGAATTAGTAATCCGTGTTTAAAAAAAGGAAGAGTATTTATATGAAAAATAATAGTGTTGTAGCGCTCTCTCTGGTAGTCATATTTCTGGGCTTTAATGGTTCAAACGCTATAGCGGGTCCCGGCAAGGGCGGCGGTCCCGACCTGCCAGCCCCGGATTATGATTTCCGCACCCCGAGCGCTGAGAAAGTCGAACTCGGCCGGGTACTGATGTTCGACAAGATCCTCAGTGGCAACGAGAACATCTCCTGCGGCACCTGCCACCACTCCCTGACGGATACCGGTGACGGCCTGTCCCTGCCGGTTGGCGAGGGCGGCAAGGGCCTAGGCGTAACCCGTGATACCAATGAAGGTACGGCGGATGAAATCCACGAGCGCGTGCCACGTAACGCCCCGCCGGTGTTCAACCTCGGGGATAACGCCTTCCACACCCTGTTCCACGACGGGCGCGTGACGGTAAATCCGGCCTTCCCCAGCAACTGCGAAACCCCTGCCGGTCACAACCTGCCGGATACACTGGAGAACGTGCTGGCCTGCCAGGCGATGTTCCCGGTGACCTCCTTTACTGAGATGCGGGGCCAGGCGGGTGAAAACGACATCGCCGACGCCACCCAGCTGCATGGTCCGGGCGGTGTCTGGGATCTGCTGGCCCAGCGCCTGCAGGGCATCCCGGAGTACGTCGATCTGTTCAAGGCCGCCTTCCCGAGTGGCCCGAACAAGGTCAACAATGCCTCGGACATCACCTATGCCCATGCCGCCAACGCGATCTCGGCCTTTGAGGGTGTCGCCTGGCGCGCCGATAACAGCCCGTTCGACCAGTACCTGCGCGGTGACAAGAATGCCATGAGCGAGAATGTCCGGAAGGGCATGGAACTGTTCTACGAGGGCGACAGCAACGGCCATGCCTGTTCCGAGTGCCACAGCGGCCTGTACCAGACGGACCTCAGCTTCCACGCCATCGCCATGCCGCAGATCGGCGCGGGACGTGGCAGTGGCCCGCTGGGTACGGAGGACTTCGGCCGTGAAATGGCCACAGGTAATCCGAACGACATCCTGAAGTTCCGCACCCCGACACTACGTAACGTGGCCCTGACCGGTCCGTGGGGCCATGGCGGTGCCTACAACACGCTGCGCGCCGTGGTGGAACATCACCTTGATCCGGTCTACTCGCTGAACAACTATGACCGTCAGGCCATCCTTCCGAAAAATGATGCACTGGATCCTGACAACTATGCCGCCATGGACGACCCAGATGCGGTATACAGGATAGAGCAGGCCAACGAGCTGGAACTGTTCACGTATACCGAGGAAGAAGTGGATCGCATCATCGACTTCCTGCATGCGCTGACGGACACGGCCAGCCTCGACCTGCGCAGTGACCAGGACGTGGTGAACGGTGTTCCGAGTGCTCTGCCACTGGATGACTAGGTCCAAACTGTAATTGCAACACCAGGGAGGGGGCGCAAGCCCCCTCTTCGTTTTATGGCATGGCGCAGGAATGACTACTTCTGCGGCACTCCTGACCTTCCCTGGAAACAAAGGAAGGTCTTTTTGTGGCCGAAAACTGTTACACAGATACCCGACGCCTCAACAACAGTGGCCGTGATACTGCCGGAAGCCGCAAAACTAACGCGCCTACTACTCAGTCAGTAATAATCTCCGGGGGCCGTCCTGTAATCGACTCGATGATTTTGGATTGGTTTTTCAGGATTCGCGTCTCGTTCTCAATGACTATCTTCTGGTTCTTGACAAGCGATTCGGCGTTCCTAGTAATCATATAATCCAGATAAAAGAACGTGACGACTTGCAGCACGATGACAACGTACACCAGTTTCTTGGTTTCCATGGTTGCCTCCCTTGATTGGTTCAAGATGGATTCTTGCCACAGTTGGGTGTGCGAATATGGGAGATGTTTTCATGTATTCCGAATGACCCGTTCTGGCCGAACTCGAGCCTAGATTAATATCTACTGTCTGGACTCCGGCCTGCGCCGGTATGACGGTTATCTGGTCGAAGCCGGACATTCAGCAAATGTAGGGTGCGCCATGCGCACCAGTCGCTGCTGTATGTATCCCCCGGTGCGCATGGCGCACCCTACGGTGTTTCTTTAAATGACGGAAGTAGTCCGAATCTGGAAGTACAGTCCCACCGTATCAACGGGACTTCCTGTTTCATTGGTGGTGACAGTGCCGTAGCCCGGATGCAACACAGTGGAATCCGGGGAGACACTCCCGGATTACGTTTCACTCCATCCAGGCTACGGTTGAGAAACCGTAGTGCGGGGTTGCAGTATGTAACCCCTGCTTTTTATGCCTGGTTGTGGCCAAACTAGGAAGTACCTGGGGAAAACGGCTGGATTTTCAGCTAAACGGCGGAAGACGACCCAAGTCGGACATACAGCAATCGCGAAAATAATTAGAAATTTAAAATTTTATAAAAGTCTTATGAAGACCCGAAACGGACGTCCAGAAAATAAGCACAAAGGTCAGGAAGGTACTGAAGTAGGTCATACAAGTTCAGGTACCATCGGTTGGCCTTGCTGCTCGGTGTTCCATGGCGCCGCACATCACGAACTGTAATTGATACATATGAATCATATCGATATTGTCTAAAGATCGCTCAGCCTGTATCTTCGCTCGCATGCGTTCATCCCCAGCACTATTCATTGCCATCATGTGCCTCAGTCTGCTGACCATGCAGATGAGCGGGTTGCATTTGCACGTGAGTGTAGATAGCCAGAGTGGTGCGCTTCACGGGACGCACCTCCACGATGCAGTAACTGATGCGCATGGCCATGACCATGACCATGACGGCGAAGTCGATGTGTCATCATTCGAGCCAGGTGTTGCATGGTCCAAGCTGATTCCGATTCTCGTTGCCTTGATATTCGCTCTGCTGTCCATATGGTGGACAAGCAAGA
>JAOULY010000027.1 GCA_029881775.1 Gammaproteobacteria bacterium | reverse complement strand
CAGCAAGGTGGCACGCACCTGTGGATGCGGGATAAACCAGGCATGCAGTTGTTCACCGTCGGCGGTGCTGAGGGTGAGCTCCTCGTAATCCATCCCGATGACCGCAGGCGTCGCCTCGAGCGTGCGACCGGGGACACCCGGGTAGTAAATCAGCTTTGGCTGCATGAGGAACACATACAGCGCCAGGGCGCAGTAGCCGCCGACGATGACGATCAATAGGTACATTAGTGTGTTCATGGACATGGTTGCTGGTCCAGCCATGAGGCAGGATAAAACGGGACTGAGGTGTTATTTATTCTGCGGCAAATGATTTAATCCCTCCGTCCCCTTTTACCACCAGTCACCGGCCTTCACAGCAATTTACCGGTCCCTTTTGCATCGGATTCAGAATCATGCGTGTAGATATGCATATCCTGTTGCGGGAACGGTATCGAAATACCTTCTTCGTCGAAGCGTTTTTTCACCGCCCGGGTGATATGCCAGTAGGCCTCCCAGTAGTCCTCCGACTTCACCCATGGCCTGACGATAAAGTCGACGGAGGACTCTCCCAGCGTGTGCAGCCGTATGACCGGCGGCGGGTCATCCAGGGCCAGTTCGTGATGATCGACGATTTCATGCAGGATGCGGTCGGCGAGATCGGGGTCATCGTCGTAGCCGATACTGAACAGCATATCCACCCGGCGTATCTTTTCTGCATTTATGTTGCGGATCACATCGCCCCAGATCTTCCTGTTAGGCACGATGACCCGCTGGTTATCAAAGGTGGTGATCGTGGTCGAAACAAGGTTCATCTGCTTCACTTTCCCGCTGATACCGCCAGTTTCAACAGCATCGCCCACATCGAAGGGCCGATAGATCAGGATCATGACGCCGGCCGCAAAGTTGGACAGGGTTTCCTGCAGGGCGAAGCCGATAATAAAACCGACAATGCCCAGGCCGGCGAGCACCGGGCCGATCTGTATACCCAGCTGGGCCAGGGCAATGAGGATACCGACCAGGAAGACTGCTTTTCCCGCAATCGATGCGAGCAGCTCCTGCAGGAGTTTCGAGGCATGCACCCTGGACGAGGCAAGCGCGCGGCCGACTATTCGCCGTGCAATATTGGCCAGCAGGGAGAAAACAACCAGTATGAGCACAAAAATAACGAGCTTGAATGCCCATTGAGGCCCGTTTTCAACAATCCATTCCTTGCCGCTATCGAGCCATTGCTGCAACAGGCCAAGGGCAACCTGTGTCTCGAAAATTTCCTTGGTGATTTCACCCGTCGATGAAATAACGATCTGTTTGTATTCGGTCGTATCGAGCTTGCGCTCGCTCATCAGCTCGATGGTGAGTTTCAGATTATCCGCGGTCGCGGCGACGCGCCCGTTCAGGGCAGCCACTTTTTCCTTCAGCAGCTTTTTTTCATCATCGCCGGCCCCGATGCCTTGTTTGCGTAAACCATCCCGTTGGTCAATCAGATATTGCAGCCTCGCAGCCAGGTTCTCGGCACGTTGCACCAGGGTTTTATCGAGATAGGTAAGATCGGGTTTGTTGTCCAGACCCAGTTGCTCCAGGAGGTCGGTATTCTCGAGCAACCCGGTAAGCTGTTCGTCGACCGCCGTCCTCTCGGAGGTGACCTGTTGCCTTAATTCAGGGATGTCGGATTCGGATGCTGACTTGATCTTTTCGTCAAGGTTGGCCAGCAGCGCCAGTGAATCATTGATCTCTGCCTTGAGCCAGCTTGATACCTGCCCGGCAACCGCGGCGGCTACCTTTCTGGCCTCACGCGTTTCCTCGCCCGCCGACTCCAGCTCGACAATGTTACTGACCAGTTTCCCGAGCTCATCACGTAATTCGGTATATTTGCGGCGCCGGTGGTCACGCAGTACAACCTGCTCCTCGTCTTTTGCCTGCTTCAGGTCTGCGCTCAGCTGTGTTATGTCGCCTCGCAGTGAACCCAGAGTCGCCGTATGGGCCGCCGTTTTTTCCTGCAGCTTCCGGGCTTTATCCGGATCAATTGTTACGGTCTCCGACTGGCCTGCTGTCGCCTGTTTATCAACAGGGGCATTCTCTGCGCAAGTGCGCGTAGCGGCGCCCAGCGAGAGCGCCAGGGTCAAAACAGTTACAGCAAGAGTGGAAAAATTCATAACGCTTCCTTACTCCCAGTTAGCTCAGGGCGGGGATGCCCGGGTCTGCACCCTGGCTTAATGCCGGATTAACCTTATTAAAACACGGACGCCCCCAACTCATGCACCTGACGAAAGGGGAAGGAGGCGTTATTTTCTGCGGGAATTAATTTAATCCCTCAGTCCCTGTTTTATTAAAGCACAATATGAGCGTGCTAAAGGCCTGTTCACAGCGGCATTAGCCGTTTGTGTACAGGACATGCGCAGGTCTGATTCCTGTTATCTTGTTATTCATCTGCATCGACACCCATTTCACGTGCGCGTTTGCGCCAGCCCCCGCCCGGCCGTGCCCCCTCAAAATAAATCCATCATGATTTACATGATTTAACAAAGTGTTAGTACCTTTGTACTATTTAAAAACGCCCGGTTTTTTATACAATTCAGGGACAATAAATTTTCAGCGCACAAACGATGGACGTCTGGCGCGCAGTAATAAGTAGTTATGGAGAATTCAAATGAAAGTATTCGGCCGTATTGCCCTCGCGGGCATGCTGGCAGCTGTTGCCCTGACAGCCAATGCCGCGCCTGTTGTACTGGATAACACCTTCAGCTGCACGGCAGGCAATGCCGTCAATGGTATTACCATCGGTGACGTGACCGGCAATGCAGGCGGTGCTAACGAGTGCTGGGGCACATTCGATGGAAATGATCCGGGTCCGTCCGGCGATGGCTTCGATGTCGGCGGCACCATTTTCAACTTTGTCGCCAGGGAAAACACCCCCGGCTTACTGGAAGGTACAGACATTGGCCTGGCGGTAGATCCCGACACGGGTGATGCATCTGCCGGAAACTGGAGTTTTGATTCCAGCACGTTTGCGCCCACCGGGTTCCTGATCGTACTCAAGTCAGCCAGCAAACCGGGCTTTGCCGCGTGGCTGTTCGATGGTCCGGCGGCCGCCTCTGATGCCGGCACCTGGCTGGTCGCCTGGACCAACCAAAATGGTGTTCAGCACGACCTGTCGCACCTGTCCATCTACGCACCGACACCTGTTCCGGTACCCGCCGCCGTCTGGCTGTTCGGTTCAGGCCTGCTTGGACTGGTCGGCGTGGCACGCCGGAAGAACCGGCCACTGTAAAGCACCCGCCAGTTACAGCTTGAAAAAAGCCCCTCGCGCAGGGGCTTTTTTTTGGCTTGCACGCACAGCCGACCAGGAATATTCGCACCCGCTCGCAAGCCAGTCACGCGCGCCTAATACGTTTGTATTAGTTCCTTTTCCCGGGACATCCTTATAATTAACCAGTAACAACCAGGTAATTTCCGCGCCCAGCAAGGGACATGCCCGACGCATAAAGGTAAACAAGTGCACATAATAATGAGCAAACATGGACGGATCACGCTGTTTTCGGTCCTCCTGCTTGTCTGCATCTCATCCCGGGCAAGTACGGTTACTCATCATCCCGACAGCGTCTTCACTAGTGGCCCGGTTGCCGCCATCGTGCAAACACCTGGCAGCACACCCTTGCCGGACAACGGGGACACATCAACACCGGACTCACCGTACATGGCCTCCAGCACCCCCGGTCCGGCGCACTCTCAAGCTACCCCGGTTCGCACCCTGGCATCCCCCACCGCTGCTATCGTGCTCGGCTGCATCTTGCTGGGACTGGCCGGTTACACATACTTCAGGCGATTCCGCGACCTGTCGTAAACCCGCACGGCTGCCATATGGCTGCCTGGGCCTATGGTGTTATCCCGCGCAAATGCGCCTGACCCATCCCGGCATAGCGACATAAAAAGCCCCTCACCGAGGGACTTATCAAACCGGCCGACTGGCGCGGATCACGGTGTCAACCACAAACTGGCGTTATCTGGCCATTCTTCATATAGTCAGGCATGGCTGGCGGACAATTGTGGAGGTGACCCGTGACCGATGCGCTCGACCCCGTGGTAATGAATTTTTTCTACGCGGCCATTGGCGGCCTGATGACACTGGGATTCATGTGGCTGGGTTGCGCCATGTTCAACCGCATCGTCTGCAGCTTCGACATCGGCGAGCAACTGCGCAAGGGCAACACGGCTGTCGGCATGATGGTCATGGGAATGTTTATCGGTATCGGTGTGGGCATCGGCCTGGTCATCGGGATGGGCCTGAACTAGTTACGCCGCCCGCCATGCAGCCAGCACCGCTCACTATTCTCCTGCTGTTGCTCGCGTCCGCGGAGCAGGTACTCGCTGCCGGCAAGAAAACCAGCGTTACCGACTGGACCAACAAGTACGACGCGCATTTTAAAAAACAATCGAAACACTATTTCGGACCCAACCACGACTGGCGCTGGTTCAAGGCCCAGGCCATAGCCGAATCCGGCCTGGACCCGAAAGCGGAAAGCAAGTCCGGTGCGCGCGGCATTATGCAGATAATGCCCGCCACCTACCGGGAGATTCAGGAGAAGAATCCGCACCTGAAAGATATCGACTCACCGCGCTGGAACATTGCCGCCGGCATTTACTATGATCGCAAACTCTACAAGCGCTGGGTCTCCCCACCCGATCAGAATGAACGCCTGTATTTCGCCTTTGGCAGTTACAATGCAGGCTATACACGCATCATAAAATCACTCAAGCGTGCCGACCCGCCGACCGCGTCGTGGGAAAAGGTCGAGCACCACGTGCCCGGTCAGACACGGCACTATGTCCGGCGCATACGCAGCCTGATGGACGACCTGTAACCCACCTGCCGAGTAACCGGACCCGTGCGCTACCGAATTGGTGAAACACCGACACAACCGGGAGAACCGGTCGGCGACGGCGCCATTACCGCCGGGGCGGTACTGAGTTTCCTGATCGGTATCGGTTTCATCATCGCCGGCCTGCGCAGCCGCCACTACTGGCTCACCATCTGGGGGAGCGGGCTGTCCCTGTGCAGCGCGGCTTACCTCGTGTACACCACCCTGCTAATCTGACCCGGACTACACCAGTCTACTGATTAATATAGCTATTCTACTACCACTGCACCGCGCCCTGACGGCCATCGCCGCGATCGTCCCGCTATAAACCAAAGCCGTCTACGGCCGATAGCCTTTAAGGTGCAGACAATAACCGCCGCATCGATCGACCCATGGAACGGGACCATTGACCAGGGAGCAGGCCGCCACATGAGCACGTCACCAGCCACCTTCGCCTTTGTGCAGACACTTGCACAGGAACTCTCACACCAGAATTTTGATATCCCGCCGTTTCCGGATGTCGCCATTCGCATTCGTGATGCCATGAGCAACCCGGACGCCACCATCGATAGCGTCGCACGCATCGTCGTTGCCGACCCGGTGTTGGCCAGCCGCCTGCTACGCATGGCCAATTCGGCACTGTTGAAGCGCGGCACTATAGAAATCACCGACATTAAAGTCGCCGTCAGTCGACTGGGCTTCGACCTGGTGCGCAACACCGTGGTCTCGCTGGCCATGGATACCACCTTCGACACCCGGCATGCTGACGCCGGTGTGCGCGAGTATGTGACTGCCGTCCGGAAGCACAGCACTCACGTCGGGGCACTGGCCTATATCCTGGCCAAACGCCAGGACGACATCGACAATCCCGAGGAGGTCATGCTTGCCGGTCTGCTGCACGATATCGGCAAGTTCTACATTCTGAATCGTGCAAACGATTTCCCGGACCTGTTCGGCGAACCCGAACAGTTGCATGAACTCCTGAAAACATGGCACACCGGCGTCGGCCGGGCGATCATCGAATCCTGGGGATTTCCACCGCACATCGCAGAGGCCGTGGATGACCACGAGTCGCTTGGTCGCAATATTCCCGGTAGCGCGGACATGACCGACCTGGTGCTGGCAGCCAACCTGTTCGTCAACCTGCACGAGCATCCCCCGGAACAGATGCCGGACCTCGCCGCGATACCCGCCTGCAGGAAACTGCGTATTGATCACCTGGCCATGGAAGGGATCCTGCAGGAATCAGAGGAAGAGATCCGCTCCCTCGAACAGGCGCTTGGCGGCTGAGTTACCCGCCACGCGGGCGCAAATCGCGCAAAAATAGAGGTATTACCACCCCACCCGGTTCACCGTAGCCACCACGCCGTTGACCTGCCACCACGACAGGCGGGTAACGGCGATGCCATCAGACTGCGCATGATGCACAGCCGGTTTCGCCGGACAATCTACGCACAACCGCCTCCAATCCTCGCCCGCCGGGTATACACGGTAGCGCCAATCGGCGCCGGGATGGTAACAATGGCTATAGTTCAGGGAGATTTACCAATAAGTCCTCTGGTATCATCAGCCCCTTTGCGGCGGGTGTACCGCGCCAGATAACGATGTGCCACCATGACTGACTCACGAATAGAAGACCTGAATATCGCGTCCTGCAAACCGCTGATACCGCCGCATGACCTGAAACGGCGCCTGCCCGTCACGCACACGGTGGTGGATTCCGTCATTTCTAGCCGGGCTATTATCCGCGATATTCTCGACCGCAAGGACACGCGCCAGATGATCGTGGTGGGTCCCTGCTCGATTCACGACCCTGAGGCCGCCGTGGAATACGGCAGACGCCTGCATGAACTTGCGCGCAAGGTCGAGGACCGCCTGTACCTGGTGATGCGCGTTTACTTCGAAAAGCCGCGCAGCACGGTCGGCTGGAAGGGCCTGATCAACGACCCGCATATGAATGACTCTTTCGAGATCGAGGAAGGATTGCACATCGCACGCCGGCTGCTGCTCGACCTGTCGGAACTGCAACTGCCGCTGGCAACCGAGGCGCTGGACCCGATCTCGCCGCAGTACCTGCAGGACCTGATCTCCTGGTCGGCCATCGGCGCACGCACGACTGAATCGCAAACACACCGGGTGATGTCCAGCGGACTGTCCTGCACGGTCGGCTTCAAGAACGGTACCGATGGCGGTTTTGCCATTGCCATCAATGCACTGAAATCCGTGTCACACCCGCACAACTTCCTTGGCATCGATGAATTCGGCCATGTCTCCACGGTCAGGACGACCGGTAATGACTATGGCCATATCGTGTTACGCGGTGGCAACGGGCAACCTAATTACGATGCGGACAATATCGCCCGCTGTGAACAGGCACTGCGTGAAGCCGGCGTGCGTCCGTACATCATGGTCGACTGCAGCCATGACAATTCATGCAAGAACCCGGACCTGCAACCGGGCGTGGCCGAAGAAATTACCCGCCAGATCATCGCCGGCAACAAGTCGATTATCGGGCTGATGATTGAGAGCAACCTGCATGCGGGCAACCAGCCCATTCCGGAAGATATCAGCAAACTTAAATACGGCGTATCGGTTACCGACGGCTGTATCGACTGGGAAACAACCGAGGCATGCATTACCGAAATGCATGACCGGCTGGCAGGCGCCTGACCGCAATCCGGAGGGAAAAGGGTACTGACCCCTTTTTATTGAATCTAACCTGTAGGAGCGCCTTGCAGGCGCGATTCAATGCCTGAATTTTTATCGCGCCTGCAAGGCGCTCCTACAGGTGTTTATTCAACACTCGATTACGTTTACTGCCAGGCCGCCCCGCGAGGTTTCCTTGTACTTGGTCTGCATATCGGCGCCGGTATCACGCATGGTCTTGATGACCTTGTCGAGCGAGACGAAATGCGTACCGTCACCGCGCATTGCCATGCGCGATGCATTGATGGCCTTTACCGCACCCATTGCATTGCGTTCAATGCAGGGCACCTGGACGAGACCGCCGACCGGGTCACAGGTAAGACCGAGGTTATGCTCCATTGCGATCTCCGCGGCATTCTCGGCCTGCTCGGGTGTGCCGCCGTTTACCTCGGTAAGCGCCGCAGCCGCCATCGAGCAAGCGGAACCGACTTCGCCCTGACAGCCGACTTCGGCACCGGAAATCGAGGCATTCTCCTTGTACAGTATGCCGATCGCCCCGGCCGTTAACAGGAAGCGTACGATGCCGTCTTCACTGGCACCCGGACAAAATCGCCAGTAGTAATGCATGACCGCAGGGATGATGCCGGCCGCGCCGTTCGTCGGTGCCGTTACCACGCGCCCGCCGGCGGCATTTTCCTCGTTGACCGCCAGTGCATAGAGGTTCACCCAGTCCATGGTGCCAAGCGGGACTTTGTGCAGCTCCTGTTCATGCGACAGTTGCCGATGCAGACGTGCCGCGCGTCGCTTGACCTTCAGACCACCGGGCAGGACACCCTCCGTGCGGCAGCCAAGCTCGACACATTTCTGCATAATGCTCCAGATATGCAGCAAGCCGGTGTTAATCGCCTCTTCCGTGCGCCAGACCCGCTCATTACGCAACATCACCTGGCTGATCGAAATACCTTCTTCTGCACACAACGCCAGGAGTTGCGCACCGGTTGTGAACGGCAACGGCAGGACGGTCGTATCCTCTACAATCCGGTCTTCACCGGCGGCATTCTCGTTCACAACGAATCCACCGCCGACAGAATAATAGGTACGCTCAAGCACCATTTCACCGGCCGCATCGAAGGCGCTGAAGGTCATGCCGTTCGGATGGAATGGCAACGTCTCGGTGCGATGAAAAGTCAGGTCCAGGTCTGCATTGAAAGCCAGCTCACGCTCACCCGCCAGCAGAAGATTGCCGCTGTCAGTGACGCGCGCGAGCCGTGCCGGGATGGACCCGGTATCGATAGTCTCCGGGTCATCACCTTCAAGACCAAGGATCACTGCCTTGTCGGTGCCGTGCCCCTTGCCGGTTGCACCCAGCGAGCCGTACAGGTTGACCTGTAGTCGCGCTGTCCGCTCGAAACCGCCGTTCCTGCGCAACGAGTCGATAAACATAGCGGCCGCACGCATCGGTCCAACGGTGTGTGAACTGGATGGACCGATCCCGATCTTGAACAAATCAAATACGCTGATTGCCACGCTTTACCTTGCAGGTCTGGTTACTGAATTACAGTGAAGATACAGCAAAATACCACTGCTACCTAGCTCCCGCATCCGGCCGCCGAAATAACGCGCGGCCTGACCGTCCAGGCAGGACATCTACCGCACAACTGGTCTACAATCCCCCGGGAACCATGCCGTTTTTACCCGCAAAGGAGACTGTTTATGGACGGTTTTTCACAATTCGCTATCGTGCTGCTGGCAATTGCCGTCGCCACGGTCTTTATGGGCGTGAAGACTGTCCCGCAGGGCTATGAATGGACGGTTGAGCGTTTTGGTCGATATCGAAAAACGCTGCGGCCGGGCCTGAACCTGATCGTACCGTACTTCGATCGCATCGGGCGCAAGCTGAACATGATGGAAACGGTGTTCGATATTCAGAGTCAGGAAGTCATTACGCGTGACAACGCCATGGTCAGGGCCGATGGCGTGGTGTTCTTCCAGGTGCTGGATGCCGCGAAGGCGGCCTACGAGGTCAACGACCTGGATCGCGCCATAATGAACCTGACCATGACCAACATCCGTACCGTGATGGGCAGCATGGACCTCGACGAACTGCTGTCACAGCGCGACGCCATCAATGCGCGTCTGCTGGATGTAGTCGATGCCGCCTCAACCCCGTGGGGCATCAAGGTCACGCGTATCGAGATCAAGGATATCCAGCCACCACAGGACCTGATTGATTCCATGGCGCGGCAAATGAAGGCCGAGCGTGAAAAACGCGCCGTCATCCTGGATGCCGAAGGCATGCGGCAGTCGGAAATCCTGCGCGCCGAGGGTGAGAAGAAGGCCGTCACGCTGGAGGCCGAGGGCCGCAAGGAGGCTGCTTTCCGTGATGCCGAGGCACGCGAGCGATCGGCAGAGGCCGAGGCGAAGGCAACCACCATGGTGTCCGAGGCAATCAGCAAGGGTAACGTCAACGCCATCAATTATTTCATTGCACAAAAATATGTCGAAGCCCTGAAGGAAATCGGCTCGGCGCCCAACCAGAAACTGGTACTGATGCCACTGGAGGCATCCAGTGTAATCGGCTCACTGGCCGGCATTGCCGAAGTGGCCAGGGAAGTGCTGCATAACAAGGAAAAAGCCTGATGGAGGCGCTGCTTGCACAGGTCGATTACTGGCACTGGTTGATACTGGCCGGCATCCTGCTACTGATCGAGATGCTGGCGCCCAGTTTCTTCTTCCTGTGGCTGGCGATCGCCGCCGCCGTGACCGGGATAGTCATGCTCGCTATACCCGGGCTCGACTGGCAATACCAGTTGGTGATCTTCTCCGGACTCTCGGTTGTCAGTATCGCGTTGTTTCGCCGTTACCAGCGCCGCAACCCGGAACTGACCGATCAGCCGACCCTGAACCGCCGCGGCGAGCAGTACATCGGCCGCACCTTTACCCTTGACCAGCCGATCGTCAATCGTGACGGCAGCCTGCGGGTTGACGACTCCACCTGGCGCATCGCCGGAGACGACCTGCCTGCCGGTACGCGGGTCACAGTTACCGGTGTCAACGGGGTGGTACTGCAGGTTGCCCGCGCCACCGATTGAATTTCATCTTATTGATATATATAAAATATTTATTAATTCCGGCCGGCGTCATGCGGCCAATCTGCCACTCTACCTTTGCGCCTGCCTGCCGATATAAGGCATGCGGCATTATGGCCGCGAAACAGTACCCGGTCACAGCGCAGAGGCAGGCAGGACATGAAACCCGAACAGCAAGGCAAGAAATTCAGTGGCCAGGAAATCCTGCGTGACCTGATCCCGTTGAATGCACTGGGTGATGATCGATACCGGGAGGTCTCGGCCAAACTCGCTATCCGGGATGTCAGTGCGGGCAGCTACCTGTTCGGCGAAGGCGACCGGGACAATCGCTCTATTTACCTGCTCGATGGCGTGGTCAATTTCATTGACGCCAGGGGCAAGGTGACCGGCGTGGTCAGTGCCGGTACGGACCCGGCCCGTTACCCGCTGGCCAATCAGCAACCGCGAATTACTACGGCACGTGCCGCGACCAAGTCGGTCATTGCATCCATTGACTCGTCCCTGCTGGATGTAATGCTGACCCTGGACCAGGGCGCAGAGACCGGCAGTGTCGACGCCGGCGCAAAGGCAGAGGAAGACTGGATGTCACGCATGCTGCAGTCCGAGGCCTTTTCGCGCATGCCGCCGGCGGATATACAGCGACTGATCCAGTCACTGCAACAGGTCAGCGTATCTGCCGGTGACACCATCATCCGCCAGGGCGACGAAGGTGACTATTACTACATTATCCGCGAAGGCGCCTGCTCGATCACGCGGCTGGCAGCCGGCAAAGGCTGGGACGTTCCACTGGCAGAACTGGGGCCGGGCGACAGTTTCGGTGAAGACGCGCTGATCTCGGATGCAACACGTAACGCGACCGTTACCATGCTGACAGACGGCGCCCTGATGCGGCTGTCCAAGCAACAGTTCATCGAAATCCTGAAAAAACCGATGGTGCACTACGTCGACTACGCCATGGCCGTCACGGCAACCGGTTCGGGTGATATCTGGATGGATGTCCGCACGCCGGATGAATTTATCAACAATGCACTTGAAAACAGTATCAACATGCCGCTGTCCACTATCCGTGAAAGCATGAAGAAACTTGATGCGACAAGGAAATATATACTTTACTGCGATACCGGGCGACGCAGTGCAGCGGCAGCCTTCCTGCTTGGACAACGCGGCTTTGACGTTGCCGTTCTGGAAGGCGGTCTGAACAAGGCTCCGGCACTCGCATCGTCATCCGACACAGGCGCAGCGCGCTCGCCGGCGTCAATGGATACCGCCTCACCCGCAGTTAAACCGGTTACGAAAAAAACGGCGCCGGCAAAATCGCACAGCGGCAACGAGGTCGAATCACTGCGCCAGAAACTGAAGGCGGCGGAGAAAGGGGAACAGGCCGCCCGGGCACGCCTGGGGCAGCTGGAGGACGAGGTTGCCAGGCTGAATTCCGAACTGAAACGCTATACCGACAAGGTAATGCAGGTCAAAATTGCCCACGAAGGCGAGCGTCTGGCACGTGAGAATCTCAGCGAGCGGCTTGAACGGGTGCTGGCGAACATCAACAGTAAATAAGCCCCGTCAACACCCCACGTTACCCGCCGGCACCGGTATAATATTCTGCCTGGTGCAGAGGCAGAACCCGGCGGTCACAATGATACAAATTCCCACAGGCATACTGGTGGCACTGTTGCTGGCAGGCTGTGCCACCATCAGCGATAGCAAACGACAGCAATCGTTCGATGAAACCACGCTACTGTATGAAAAGGCCGTTCGATGGGGTGACTTTGTAGCCGCCAGCCAGTTTCAGCAACTCGAGGGCGAACCACAGGACAGGCCATTGCCGCAGGCAGGCATCAAGATCACTTCTTACCGGCAACTCGGCAAGCGCGTACTGCCGGATAACAACATGATTGCCGTCACGGTACAGATCGATTACTACCATAAAGACACACTGAAGGTGATTACACTCACCGACAACCAGCTCTGGAAATACACACCGGACGAAAATAGCTGGCGCATCACCACACCCCTGCCGGCGTTTCGCTAGGCTTGCCCGCTCAAGTGACAAACCTGCGCACGCCATCCTTCGCCAGCCTTCAATGGCGGCATAAACCGCACAGCCGGAAACTACACTGATGGCATGGTGGGGCACGTTGCTGGGTGGCACTCTCGGCTACATGTTCGGCGGTCCTCTGGGCGCACTGCTGGGCGCCGCGCTGGGACGCAATTTCGACCGCGGCCTGTCGGTCACGGACAAACATGCCGGCTTCGATGTCGGCCAGCAGCAACGCGTACAGGCCGCTTTCTTCACCACCACCTTTTCCGTCATGGGCCACATCGCGAAGGCGGATGGTGAGGTCACAAAAGATGAAATCGCCGCAACCGAATCCATCATGTCGCAAATGCAGCTCGACCCGCAACAACGCAAGGCGGCGATCCAGTTGTTCAACGAAGGAAAGAAACCAACCTTTCCCCTGCATGATGTTCTAAAGCAGTTCCGTACCGAGTGCCACCGCCGACGCAATCTC
>JAOULY010000287.1 GCA_029881775.1 Gammaproteobacteria bacterium | reverse complement strand
CTGAGCGCGGTAACCGCGTTGATAGCATCGTCGAAGAAAAGTCCGTCTTCCTCCGTGATACCTTGTGATAAATCGACACCGCTTTCCGTTAACAGTTCCGCATAAACACCGGCCAGCAGCGTCTGCAGCACCTTCATATAGGCGTCCAGCACATTGGCCCGCTCGGCCTCGGGTACCGACGCATCAACCTGCTGCACGATACCGTCAATGCCCCGCGTCACGAACAGGGCGACCAGGTCCTGCATGGACTGTTGCAGGTTTTCGACCATTGCCTTGTCGCCGGTTTCCAGTACTGCAGCGCTTTGTTCGGCCGTGCGACGCGCGATGCGGCTGATCCGCCCCTTGTCATACAGGCGTGAATTAAACTGCATAAAGCGCTCCACGCCATTCTGCGGATCGACCGGTATATAAAGATACTGGAACGGATCGGCCACGTTCCTGCGCACACCACTCAGATAATACATCCGCCCCTGCATCTCGACCGGCGACATGTAATTTTCAAACTCCACCGCCTCACCGAGCTCATTGCGTAACTTGAAGCTGATGTTCGGGCCGAAATTGCGCAGCTCTTTTTCGTCATCCGGATTTTCCTGCACCGGGTTGATATTGAACAGGCGGAAGTTGCTCAGCTCCAGCGTGAACCGGCCACGGCTGGTCTCGACCTCGATGTCCTCGAACACGGCGCCCTTGACTGACTGTGGGCTGGCGTCACTGCCGGCCAACGGCCACAGGCGCAGCTCGAGTTTCGACCCGCCATCGCTGAAGCTCGCCTGGTATATCGCATAACCCCTGTAGATCAGCGGATGATTCACCGCAATAGTCTGCTCGAGCGGCTCGCTGCGCCCGGGATCGTGAATCACCAGGTCACTCTCGAATGATTTCGGCTGCCCGGTGGAATAGTGCTCGATGCGAAAGTCCTTTACCTCGATACTGAACGGCAACGGCTGTACCAGGTAACCATCGCGCAGGCTCAGAAACACGAGGTTCGCGCTGGAACCCTCGGGGACATTAACGGAACCGCGGAACGACGGATTTGCTACAGACAAGCGGCTGACCTCGGGCACTTCCGAAGCCGGAATATCGCGGGTTTCAACCCTGATGTCGCCGTTATAGGCCTTCCACTTCAGCGGCAGGTTGCCGTCCAGCAGACCGCCGATGCAGATGATGACAATGGCCGAGTGCGTAAACAGGTAGCCGAGCCGGTTCACCGTGCCCTTCTTTGCGGACACCACGATGTGATCGCCATGGTCCTTGCTGCGCAAGGTGTAGCCGCGGCTTGCTACAACCGGTGTAAAGCGCCCGATGATCTCATCGACCGGCGCCGCGAGTTGCCAGCTGTGTCGATTGTGAAACGCGTTCAGCGAGTTGAAATGCACATCCAGCCGGTAATTGCGCATGTCGCGCAACATCGAGGGCGCATTACGGTAAATGCAGGTACTGGTGGAAATGACCAGGAAGGTAAGGATAAGCAGGAACCACAGCGCGCTGTAGACATCGTACAGGCCGAGCGTATCGAACACTTCGAACCAGAAGGGCCCGAACTTGACGATGTAGTTCTGGAAGGCCTCGTTCTGTTTGAGTACCGTGCCGACAATCGAGGCAATGCCGACTGCAACCAGCAGCGTGATCGCCAGGTTCATTGAACCCAGGAATCCCAGTAACAGGGCGCCGACGGACTGGCCCTGTGAAACTGGTTTGGCCGCGCCCTCCGCGTTCATTGGGTTGAACCCCTGTTACAGGGCAGAACGTCGCAGACTAGTGCAGACCCTGGATGTAACTGGCAACCGCGCGAATCTCGCGGTTGGTCATGCGCCTGGCCAGCAGCTGCATCATCTTCTTGGCATTCTCGTTGACGCGCTTGCCTTCTGCGAATCCATGCAGCTGGATCTCGATGTATTTAGCATGCTGGCCCCGCAGCGCCGGGTACAGGGCTGCCGGGTTACCGGCACCGTTCGGGCCATGACAACCCATGCAGGGTGCGACACCACTCTCAGGATTACCACTGCGATAAATGCGTTCGCCCAGCTCGACCAGCTCCGGATCAGCCTTGCCGAGGCTGACCTTCTGCGCTGCATAGAACGCGGCAACATCTTCGCGACCCTGCGCATCGAGCACCGACGCCATCGGTTTCATCATGATGTTTTCACGCTCACCGATTTCGAAATACTGCAGCTGCTTCACCAGGTAATCCGCGTGCTGGCCGGCCAGCTTGGGCCATTCCGGGTTGACGCTGTTGCCATCCGCACCGTGGCAGGAGGCGCACTGCAGTGCTTTTTCCTTGCCGGCGGCCACATCGCCAGCGGCGTATGCGGGCAGTGCACTGCAGGTGGCAAGGATCGTAACGGTGACTGCGAACCAATTCTTCATGTCAAAACTGCTCCTGTTGCGCCCTGCCTCCAGTTGGCAGGCAAAGCGCGAGTATCTTTATATATGTACGCCCGCGAAGCATGCCGGCGAAAGGGGTCACTTTTATACCCGCCACAGCCAGTGCGGTCAACTGTAGCGAACGCCTGACCTGTTCCGGTCGGACATAACCGGTTGCTTTTCATCCGCTGCCAAGTCGCGTCTAATGGCCCGATGGGCAACCCTTATCAGCAGACGCGTTTTATCCTCGGCACACCGGACGCTCGCAGCCTTCCCCCGGATACCGGCCTGGAGGTCGCATTCGCCGGCCGCTCCAATGCGGGCAAATCCAGTGCGCTCAATACGATCACCGGCCAGCGGGCACTCGCCCGGATCAGCAAGGCGCCCGGCCGCACCCGGGAAATCAATTTCTTCCACGTGGCCGATGACCGGCGGCTGGTGGACCTGCCGGGCTATGGCTACGCGAAAGTATCGAAATCCATGAAAGGCGGCTGGCAGAAAAATATCGATCGCTACCTCGAGAACCGCAAATCCCTGTGCGGCGTCATCCTGCTGATGGATGTCCGGCACCCGCTCAAGGAGCACGATCAACAGGTCCTCGCCTGGTGTGCGGCCGCCGGACTGCCGACCCATGTCCTGCTCACCAAGGCCGACAAACTGAAGCGCGGCCCGGCCAGCGCCGCGCTGCTGAAGACAAAGAAGTTGCTGGCCGCCATACACCCCGCTGCCAGCATCCAGCTGTTCTCATCCCACACCCGCCTGGGCGTGGACGACGTCCACCAGGTGCTCGATACCTGGCTGGAAATCGGCAGCGACTGATTGAAAATAGGCGCATTAAGTGACAATAGGCAGCATTAAGCCAACTTAATCGCTATATAACATCAATATCTACGAAGATGGCGACAAATGGCGTTACCGTACGAAAAAAACCCCGGCGAAGGGGGAACATCGCCGGGGTATGAAAGTGCCCGGGACTTCCTGCCGGGCCGGAGACTACTCACTCAGGGAGGGAGCGAGCTGTACAGCCTCCTGTCAATTATGACTACGCCACGTTGGCCAGGTTCCGAACACCCTACGGTCAATTGGCAGCTACCACTGCGCACAAAGTA
>JAOULY010000286.1 GCA_029881775.1 Gammaproteobacteria bacterium | reverse complement strand
CTCGATGCGAACGTGCCACTCAGTTCAGGCAAGGCTTCCTGATAGCGGTTCGGCATGAAGCTGACCCTGCGCACTGCCCGTAACCAACGACTCCCGCTGATATTGCGGGAGTTGTCGTTGTTTGTACGGGGTGATTTCCGGACGGTAAACGCATGAGCGCCAGCCCGGAGGTGATGAGCAGTAGCGTTCTGAAGACCAAGGTCGGCATGCTGACAAATATTGCGCCGCGTGCCTCACTCACAAACGAGACAGCGAATGCCGAGCTGAAGGCAGCTGCCCTGTCCAGTCTGCAACAGGGTGATGTGCAGCTGGTGGTCGACCTCGGCTCGGTGCAGGTACTCAACAGTGCGGCACTGGAAGTGCTGGAGAGGATCCAGGACCAGGCAGTCAGGCTCGGTGGCTGGCTCAAGCTCGCGCACGCCAATGCGGTTGTTATCGACATCCTGAAGCTGACCGGCTTTACCCGTTTCGTCAGCCTGATGGATGTGCCGGTCGATGTTGTTCCGCCCGGCGCTTCAAAAAGACTGGGGGATATTCTCGTTAATCGTAAAGTGCTCAGCGAGGAGCAGGTTAACGAGGCCATCGCCTTGCAGAAAAGCACCACGCTGCGCATGGGCCAGATCATTATCGACAAGGGCTGGGCAACGGAAATGGACGTGCTCGGCGCGCTCGGTGAGCAGCTCGATGTGCCAGTGGTGCGGTTGCGAGCCGGCATTTACGATACCGCTGTCGTTAACCTGCTTGACCGCAAGACGCTTTCCCGACTGCAGGTAATGCCGTTACAGAAACTGCATGACGAGTTGTTCCTGGCTACCGGTGATCCGCAGGCAGTGCCCGTGTTTGACGAGGTCGAGCGACGCACGGGCTTGCGCGTGCGCCCGGTGCTGGCGCGTCGCGAGGATATCGTTAATTCACTGAATGACGCCTGTGATGGCAACATGGGCACAATCGAGCTGTTCGATGATGTCGATGAGGATTTCGCACTCATCGAGAATTATATTCCGGATGATTATTCGGCCATCGACGAGATGGCGGAAGGCAGCCCGGTCATCAACCTGGTCAACTCGCTGGTGCAGCGCGCCATTCGCGACGGCGCCAGTGATATTCATATTGAACCCTCGCGCAAGAAGTCACGCGTACGTTTCCGTATCGATGGCGTGTTGTACGAGGTCACGACGGTACGTGCCGAGTTGCACCCGGCCATCGTTTCACGCCTGAAGGTCATGGCCAATCTCGATATTGCCGAGCGGCGTCTGCCGCAGGACGGTCGCATCCAGGTGCATACCCAGGGGCGCGCCGTGGACATGCGTTTCAGTTCGCTGCCCGGGCTGTTCGGCGAGAAGATCGTGCTGCGTGTGCTGGACAAGAACCAGGCGCTGCTGGACGTGGACAGGCTCGGCCTGTACGCGGACAACCTGTCACTGTTCAAAACATTGCTGGGTCATACCCATGGGCTGATCCTGGTGACCGGGCCGACCGGTAGCGGCAAGACCACCTCGTTATATGCCGCACTGAATTATCTCAATAGTATCGAGAAGAATATTGTCACTATCGAGGACCCGGTCGAGTACCAGATCGAGATCGTTAACCAGAACGAGGTGCGCGACAACATTGGCCTGTCGTTCTCGACTATCCTGCGTCACACCCTGCGCCAGGACCCGGACATCATCATGGTTGGCGAGATTCGTGACCGTGAAACAGCGGAAATTGCCGTGCAGGCCGCGCTCACCGGCCACCTGGTGCTCTCGACCCTGCATACCAATAGCGCCGTCGGTGCCATCACGCGCATGATCGATATGGACGTGGAACCCTACCTGCTGTCATCCGCGCTGAGCGGGGTGGTGGCGCAGCGCCTGGTGCGCACTATCTGCCCGGCCTGCAAGACCAGTTACCGGGCCGGTCCCGAACTGATCGAGAAATACAACTGGCAGGAGAAGGGTCAGGTGCAACTGGCGCGAGGTCGCGGTTGCAGTGAATGCTATGACTCCGGTTACCGCGGGCGACTCGGTATCCATGAAATACTGCAGACCGATGACGGTCTGCAACGCCTGATAACCACCAATCCGACGCGAGACGAGCTGGCCACCTATTTACAGCGGCGCGCCTTCCGCTCCCTGTTCGCGGATGGCCTCGATCACGTGCTGGCCGGTGATACGACCATCGAGGAAATCTCGCGTGTCATTAATGTCCAGGGCTAAAACCGATGCCACTTGAAATCACCGCCGTACAGCAGGCCGCCCGGACGAAGAAAAAGCCGGCGAAGTCCGCAGCGCGCAAGTCCGGTAGCCGCCGCAAGCCGGGCATGCGGGACCGCATATTTTTTACCGAGCAGTTATCCCTGTTGCTGGAGACCGGGACACCATTACATGCCGCCCTGCAGGCGCTGGCTAGCCAGATGGATAACCCGGCCATGCGCGAGATCATTGACGGACTGAACGAGCATGTCACCTCCGGCAAGTCGTTCTCGTATGCGCTGGCGCAGTTCCCGGAGTTGTTCCCGGTGGCCTATATAAACCTGGTGGCGGCCGCAGAAAACGGCGGCTTCATGGACAAGGTGCTGCTGGAACTGATGAACATGGATGAAAAGCGTGACGAGTTGCGCCGCACCGTCACGGCCGCGCTGTCCTACCCGGGTTTTCTGGTGGTATTTTCCGTGTTCGTGGTGATCTTCGTGCTGGTGGCGGTATTCCCGAAATTCGCTGACATGTTCGCAGCGATTGCCGATCGCTTGCCGGTAACAACCATCATGTTAATGAATGCCAGTCATGTCCTGATTACCTACTGGATACCGATTACGGCCGGGCTGGTCGCGTCCATCGTGGCACTGGCCTGGTGGCTGAGAACGGCCGCCGGGCAAGCGGCGCTGGACAGCCTGAAGTTGCGCGTGTTCGGGGTGAAAGATATTTTCATACAGGTCTACCTGATCCAGTCGATGCGCGTGCTGGGTTTGTCGCTGGATAAAGGTGTGAGTGTGCCGGACGCACTGGCCTCCTGTCGCGAGGTCGTCAGCAACCGGGATTTCCGCAAGTTCCTGACCAGCGTGGAAGTGAAGGTCAACGAGGGCGGTGGTTTTGCGGCGGCCTTCCAGGAAGTCGATTTCATCCCGCCGATGGTGCGCCAGATGGTCACCACCGGCGAGGAGACCGGCAACCTGCCGAAGGTGCTGGGGCGTGTCGCGGATTACTACGAGCGCGAACTGGCACGCAAGCTGGCAGCATTCTCGCGCATGGTAGAACCGATCATGCTGATCGTGATGGGCGCCGTGGTCGGCCTGATCGTCAGCTCCCTGATCCTGCCGATTTTCAAACTCTCCCAGGCCGTAGGCTGATCAACACATCGCGCCTGCAAGGCGCTCCTACAACAGTCGCTATTGTCGTAGGAGCGCCTCGCAGGCGCGATCAGGATAGATTCCCACAACACAACCAACCGCTGTAGGAGCGCAGGTCTGCGCGAATATATTCCAGCCCATCATATTC
>JAOULY010000285.1 GCA_029881775.1 Gammaproteobacteria bacterium | reverse complement strand
CGCCGTTGCCGAGCCGGATGGTGCGCGCCTGCACAAGACCGGCGCGCTGGCCAATGCCCCCTACGTGGCGGAAATGGTCCGCGATGAAATGGTTGCACGCTATGGTCCGGAGGCCTACACGTCCGGCTTCGAGGTGATTACAACGATCGACATCGTCCGCCAGGACGCGGCAAACCGTGCCTTGCGCAACGGGCTGCAGGCGTACACGCAACGCCATGGCTACCGTGGCCCGCTCGTTCCGGCAGGTGCTGCCACGCCGCTTGATACCGAAACGCGCCAGGCACTGCTTGCCAGGCATCCGCCGGTCGGTGACTTGCTGGCCGCCATGGTTACCCGGGTCGCCGGGCAAACGGCCGAGGTGCTGCTGGCTGATGGCGCAGTGCATACGCTGGCCTGGGAAGGCCTGTCCTGGGCGCGCCCCTATAAAAGTGCTGATAGTATGGGTCCGGCGCCGCAGCAGGCAGACAAGATTCTGACGGTTGGTGATATTGTCCATATTAATCAGGATGATAAGGGTAACTGGCGGCTCGCGCAGGTGCCCGAGATCGGTGGGGCGCTGGTGTCCTTAAGGCCGCAGGACGGTGCGATCGAGGCACTGGTTGGCGGCTATGATTTCAACCACAGCAAATTCAATCGCGTTACGCAGGCACGACGTCAGCCAGGCTCCAGTTTCAAGCCGATTATTTATTCCGCCGCGCTCGAGAAGGGCTTTACACCGGCCAGTATGATCAACGACGCACCCGTGGTGTTCGATGATCCCAAGCTCGAGTCAACCTGGCGACCGGAAAATTACAGTGGCAAGTTTTACGGGCCGACGCGCTTGCGCGAAGCGCTTTACCGGTCGCGCAACCTGGTCTCGATTCGTATCCTGCGTGCCATCGGCGCCGACTACGCCGCAAACTACGCCGAACGCTTCGGTTTCTCGGCGGACAGCTTGCCGCATGACCTGACGCTGGCGCTGGGTAGTGCCAGTGCCACGCCGTTACAAATGGCGCGCGCCTATGCCGTACTTGCCAATGGCGGTTACCTGGTCAAGCCTTACCTGATCCAGCGCATCCATGATGCAACCGGCAACGTGGTGTTCAGTGCGGCCCCGTCGGTGGTGTGTGAGCACTGCCCGGCAAGCATGGATGCTATCAGTCGTGAGGCGGTTGAGCCGCTGCCGCTGGCCAGCCGGGTACTGACACCGCAAAATGTATGGCTGATGAACTCCATGATGCGTGATGTGATCCAGCGCGGCACCGGCGTGCTGGCAAAATCGCTGGGACGGCATGACCTGGCCGGCAAGACCGGTACCACTAATGACCAGATGGATGGCTGGTTCTCGGGCTTCAATGAACAGGTCGTAACCACCGCCTGGGTCGGTTTTGACACCCCGGCCCCGCTGGGGCGCGGAGAGACCGGCGGTCGTTCGGCGTTGCCGGTGTGGATTGATTATATGCGCGTGGCCCTGAAGGGGATGCCGGAGACGGTCCGCAAGCCGCCCGAAGACCTGGTCACGGTGCGGATCGACCCGGCCACCGGTTTGCTGGCGGCCAGTGGTCAGTCAAACGCGATATTCGAAACCTTCCGTGCCGACATGGTGCCCAGCCAGGTGAGTGATGCAGTGGCCACCGGCATACCCGGGTCCGGCGATGTGATTGACGAACCGTTGTTCTAGCCGGGGCTTGCCCTGAGGCATGTTAAACGGGTGTGCCTGTAGGAGCGCAGGCATGCGCGAATGAATTTGGCTATTTTATTCGCGGACAGCGTCCGCTCCTACAGTCTAGAGGGTCAAGGTCAGAGCGTTTTAATATCTGCGGCGATGCTGTCGATCGAGGCCTGGAAACCGGTCTTTTCCTCTTCGCTGAGCGGTAATTCAACCACTTTCTCGATGCCTTTGCGGCCGACGATCGCCGGTACCCCGCCGGTTATATTGCTTTGACCGTATTCCCCGTCGAGGACACATACACACGGCAGTACGCGCCGGCGGTTATGGACGATGGAGTCCACCATCGTGGCGACGGCGGCGGCGGGTGCAATGTAGGCGCTGCTGATCTGGCGCAGCTTGAGGACTTCTGCACCACCGTGACGCGTGCGCTTGTTGATACGTGCGATGGCTGTTGCATCCAGAAATCCGGAGGCCGGAACGCCGTTGATGGTACTGAAGCGTGTCAGTGGCACCATCAGATCGCCGTGCCCGCCGATGACCATGGCATGTACGTCCTGCACGGACAGGCCGGTTTCTTCAGCCATGAAGCTGGCCATGCGTGATGTATCGAGTACGCCCGCCTGACCAAACACACGGTTCCGGTCCCAGCCGGTGCGTTGCCAGGCTTCCCACGTCAGCACGTCCACCGGGTTGGATACCAGCAGCAGCATGCTGTCCGGCGCGTATTTCAGGACATCGTCGACAATACTGTCGATGACCTTGCGATTGACGTCCAGCACATCGCTGCGCGACATCCCGGGTTTGCGCGGTGAGCCGGCCGTGATGATAACGAGGTCGGAGCCGGTCAGCAGGGCGGCATCGGTGCCGCCGGTAACGCGGGTGTCAAAACCGAAATAGGCGGCGGACTGGCAGATGTCGAGGGCACTGCCGGCGGCTGCACCCTTCCTGACGTCAAGGAGCGCAACCTCGTCGGCCAAGTGCTGCTGGGCGAGTATCTGTGCGGTGGTTTCGCCAACGCGACCGGCGCCGACGATACTTATTTTATTCATCCAGTGGTCCCTTGTGTGGTTGTTGCCCTGCTGTCCGGGGCGGTCCCCTGTGCGCTGGCGGGGCGGTCTGTTCCGGCTGAATGATATGTTGTGTTCAGCGCCTGGCTCCCGGGAATGACGGGAATTCATTCCGCACAGTATATAGTCCCGCGCACCGTGGTACAAAACAGTGCAAGCAAGCTAGCGAACGATTTTAATACGATTGTTAATGGCCGGCTCGCCGTCCGGGTAGTGCCCGTTCAGCAGGCGCAATTGTTGCTCAGGCAGGTGGGTAAGCGGTGATTGCCGGGCGAGGTCGGCATAGCGCGTTTGGCTGGACGCGGTAATGACCTTCAGGCGCTTGCCGGCGGCCAGTTCTTTCTCGGCCGCCGACAGTGCATGGAAGCTTTTGACGGTTGCCAGGATATCAGCATCATAATCAGCGAGGGCGCTGTCCTTTTTTGCCGCGCCGGCGAGTATCCAGGCACGATCGTCCCTGAATAACACCGAGTAGCGGACGCGCCGGTTGCCCCAGGGGGTTTTGCCATCGGCGATTGCCGTATAACCTTCCAGTCCGTCTACCGTGATGGTGCGGCCGTCCCGCATGTCGTCCAGCTTCATGCGTTGCTGCATGAATTCCTGCGGGGTGATGCGCTTGTTCAGGTCTGTCAGGGTGAGTTGCACCATGCCGGTGTTGCCGGGCGCAATCGCCACGACACGGTCTTTCTTGTTGTCGATGCGCCAGCCATCCGGGAAAGTCAGGGCGAAGTTCAGTTCCTCGTGGTAAAAACGGTTGTTG
>JAOULY010000284.1 GCA_029881775.1 Gammaproteobacteria bacterium | reverse complement strand
TGCTAGGCGCGTTACGAAGCGTTCGGCACGGCCGGTAATGCTTCCAGGATCAAGCCAATCAACCTGGAAGACATGTACAGGCGTTACGAGTCCGGTGAGCTGGACCCGACTGTGAAGTAACGCAGCCAGGCTAACTGCTGGACGGGAAAGGCGGCTTTTGCCGCCTTTTCTTTTTGTGGGGCAGGCAACGTTTTTCCCGGATCGGTCGGATATACTGCAACCGTTGCTGAACAACGTGGTCTCTCCCCGATATGAAGCGAATGATTCTTTTTCCGGTTTACGGGCTGATCCTGTTGATGGGTCTGTTTGCGGTGATGCTGGGCAGCAATCTGCATACCTGGCATCGCCTGACGAACGAGTCGCCGGTCGCGGAACTGACCTTTATGCAGACCGGGCCGCGCGAGTTCAGGGCCACACTCGCCTGGGGCGATTTCTGTAGCGCAGAGACCTATCAACTGACCGGTGACCAGTGGCGGCTTGATGCGAGATTCCTCAAATGGCAGCCCTGGGCCAACCTGTTCGGCTTCGATTCGATATACCGCATTGAGCGCCTTGGCAGCCGCTATTTCACGGTCGCCGACGAGCTTGGCGAGCCACGGTCGGTGCACGATTTGCATAGCGCGGAGCTGCCCGATCTCACGGTGATCATGGGGCGTTACAAGGGCCGCCTGTCACCGGTGGATACCCTCTATGGCAGTTCCGTATACGACCGGATGGACGAGCATCACATCTACCGGGTCTATCGTGGTCAGTCGGGCCTGCTGGTGCGCAAACAGCCGCGGCTGGACGGATCCGGCGCGGCAGGTGGATTTACCATCCCGATCAATACACAATGCCAATAGAATAATCATTGTTATCAGATAGATAGAATTCCTCTGGGTGATGGCAGGCGTTGAGGAAATGCTCAATTTTAGCCGCCATTATCCGATACAGAGGTATGTATCTACCTGATTTTTACCGGGCCAGGCCATGGGTCTTTCCAGATGGCCGGATAACGCTGTGTGCTTGCACGCATTGCGGAGGTCCGTGTGGCTGACATGCAGCCCTTCAAGCCCCGTATTCCCGATGACCTGCTGGAGCCGGATCTGGTGGCCGGGGTTGCCGTATTCGACCCGGATGTTGAGGGTCAGCAAATCGAGCTTGTCTATACCCAGGCGCTAACGGCAATCATCGGCGCCTTCGTCGTGTCGTGCCTGGTGGTCGGTGGTTTGTGGCCCATCGCCGACCATGGCTACCTGATCGTCTGGCTGGTCGCACAGTTTGTGCAGACCGTGGTACGCCTCGGTCTCGTGCTGGCTTACCGGCGTGCATCCGAGCAGGACAAGTTGTCATCGAAATGGATGGCGTTGTTTTTTGTCGGTACGCTGGTCGCCGGTACCATCTGGGGTTGTATTGGCCTGATATTCAGTTTTGCATGGCCGCTCGAATACCAGGTGTTCACACTGCTTAGCCTGGCAGGAATCGTTTCGGGCGCAGTTTCGTCGTACGCGGCAGTAATGTCGATCTACATCGCCTTTATGTTGCCGTGCATACTGATACCGGCTCAATCGATGCTGGTCTACAGCAGCAACCTGCAGGCGAATATCGGTCTTATCCTGATGTTGTTTGCGGGAGTGCTTATTATCATCGCGCGTAACTACAACCACACTGTGGTGAAGACGCTGCAGTTGCGCACTGAAAACCAGACGCTGGTTAACAGCATGCGGGTTACCAACGAAGTATTGCAGAAAGAAATCAGGGATCGCGAGAATATCGAGAAAAGCCTGTTATCCGAGCAACAGCTGTTTACCAGCGGCCCGGTAACTGTATTCCGTTGTTCTGCAGTTGATAACTGGAAGATTGAATATATTTCGGCAACCGTTGCGCAATACGGGTACAGTGCCGAACTGCTCGTCAAAGGGCAGTTTTCGTATAGAGAAATAGTCCATCCGGCTGATGTGCAGCGGGTGGCAACTGCATGGAAGTTGAACGGAGCTGCCGGATCGCGCCCGGTTGGTATCGATTACAGGGTGCGCTGCAGGGACGGAAGCTTGCGCTGGGTGTATGACTACTCTGTTCCGGTCAGGGAAGCGGGCGGGGAGGTGATGCACTACTCCGGTTATATTCTGGATATTACCGAACGCAAGTCGTCCGAGTATGAGTTGCAGCAGGAAAAAGAACGTGCAGAAGTCACGTTACACTCGATCGCGGAGGCAGTGGTTACCACTGACGTAAACGGGCAAATAGAATATCTGAGTCCACGCGCCGAGGAACTGACCGGCTGGGATTGCCAGATGGCGCGTGGCCTGCCTGTAACACGGGTATTTTCATTGTTTTCTGATGACAGCCAGTCGCTTGTCGAAGAGGCGGTAAACAGGTGTTTGCGCGAACATGAAACGCATGCGGCAAACAGTGATGTGACACTCGATCGTAACGATGGCAAGCAGTATATGATCCGCTATTCCGCATCGCCGATTATGTCGAATGCAGATACGCCGCTGGGCGTTATCCTGGTATTTCATGACCTGACTGATACCCGCAAGATGGAGCAGCAGTTATCGTATGTTGCGACGCATGACGCACTGACAGGTCTGCTTAACAGGTCCGAGTTCGAACGCCAGCTGGATGCGTCAATCGAATATATAAGAAAGTCCGGCGATCAGCATGTGCTGCTGCACGTTGATATTGACCAGTTAAAGGTAATCAATGAAACCGGTTCGCATGATGCGGGTGATGATCTGCTGCGGCGTTTTTCCGGTTTGCTGAATGACTGTTTGCGTGACTCGGATGCCATAGCCCGCCTGGGTGGTGATGAATTCGGCGCATTACTGAAAAGCTGCACGATCGATGGTGCCAAGGTACTGGCAGGAAAAATTCTTTCTGCGGTAAAGAACCTGCGTTTTACCAGTGGCGATCGTGTTTTCGAGATCGGTACGAGTATCGGTTTAACCCTGGTTGGTGAACATAGCAGGGGAGCGACGCACGCAATGAGTGAGGCCGATCTTGCCTGTCAGGCCGCCAAGGATCTGGGCGGTAGTCGTGCACACATATATACCTCGAGTGATGAGGAGCTGATGCGGCGACAGGACGAGATGCAGTGGGTGTCGAAAATTTCCGAGGCTATTCTCGCCGATCGACTGGTGTTGTATTACCAGCTTATTACCCCGCTGCAGCCTTCTGAAAACGACGGCCTGCACTTTGAGGTGCTGGTGCGCATGAAAGACGAGCAGGGTAATCTCATTATGCCAGGCCGTTTCCTGCCTGCCGCGGAGCGCTATAACCTGATCACCGGGGTCGACCGCTGGGTGATCACGCACAGCCTTGAGTGGTACGCAGAACACTGTGAGCGTAGTCCAGGAAAATGCACAGACGTAATGGCAATCAATCTGTCCGGGATGTCGATATGTGATCCGGGCATTCAGCGTCACATCATGATCGCCATGCGTAAATTCAGCATTTCACCGGAATCGGTGTGTTTTGAAATTACTGAAACGGCGGCCATCTCCAACCTGTCGG
>JAOULY010000283.1 GCA_029881775.1 Gammaproteobacteria bacterium | reverse complement strand
ATACGCCCAAGGCGGCGCGCGTTATACCGAACAAGGTGTTCCAGTCACTGGCCTGTGGTCGGGTGGTCGTCACGCAAAGTTCCGCCGCGTACCCGGAGCCACTGCTGTCGCGCGAGGACACAGGGCTCTTCTGGGTGGATGCGGGTGATGCGCATGCACTGGCGCAACAGGTTGCGCGACTGGCCGATGACCCGGTGCGGATTGCCCGGCTGGGACGGGCGGCGGCTGAGTCCAGTCGGGAATATTTCTCACAGGCCGTGATCGGGCGGCAGCTGTCTATGCTGCTTGACGGCCTGTCTTTGTGACAGCTGTGAAATTATCCATATTTAACCGGGGCCGGACATGAAGATTCTGCATGCATCGCACACCCACATGAAAACGCTGGGCGCACGCAACTACCTGCTGCCGGTGCGTATCAACAACGGCTTCATCCGAAACAATCATGAGGTTTTCTGGTTCAGTGACCGGGATGTAGCGCGTTATTCATCATTCCTTGGCAGTCGCAAGACCGGCGTGCGTTCCTGCAACCGCAAGTTCCTTGAAGTATGCCGGAATTTCGAGCCGGATGTCATTGCCCTGTGTTCAGCTGATATTATCAGCCCGGATACACTGGCGGTGGCGCGGCGACTGCTGCCCAACGTGGCCATTTTCCAGTACTACATCGATCCGCTTTTTATTAAAGAGAATGACCAGAACGTGCGCAGCAAGGTTGAGGTGGTCGACTACACGTTCGTGACCACGGCCGGTGAGGTGTTGCGGCGCGTTGCCGGTAGCCATTCAAAAGCGGCCTTCATTCCCAACCCGGTGGATGCCAGTATCGATACGCAGCGCTGTCATGAACGGTCCGACCAGGCGTTCGATGTATTCTTTGCCGGTCACCGCTCACCGTGGAGCGACCCGGACGATCTGCGCCTGCGTTTTCCGCAAATATTGCAGGCACAATTACCCGGTGTGCGCGTGTCGGCCCATGGTCTCGGTTTTGGCGAATCGTTATATGGTGCCGCTTTTATGCATGCACTGGGTGACGCCCGCATCGGGTTGAATTTCAGCCAGCGTACGTCGCAGGCAGTGCCCGGACCGGGCGGTGAGCTGTATTTTTATTCATCTGATCGAGTCGGCCTGTTTCTGGGTAATGGCCTGCTGGTTTTCTCGACAGGCGAATTCAACCTGGCCGGTCTGTACGGTGAAGATGCACTGGTCGAGGTCAGCGGGGCCGATGATTTTATCGACAAGCTGCGCTTCTACACCGAGCATGATGACGAGCGGATGGTGATTGCGCGTACCGGTTACCAGCGCGCACATGATGAATTTAACGAACGCCTCGTGGCGCAGTTTATGCTGGAAGCCACGCTTGAGCAGCCGTTATCGCATGCGTATCAGTGGCCAACGGAAAGTTACCGTCGCTGAACCGACTTTGCCATTCGTTTTTAGGTGAGCGGCAGGAATGCGAGGATGTATTCGAAGCTGCTCAAGAGCATGGTGGCGTATCGTTAGCGGCGACCGTGCAGGGGTGCAGGCGGGTCATTGAACACTGCCTGGTACATGGGAATCAGTAAGCGGTTTCCGAATTCGCTCAGGTGGTTGTCATCTGAGTACAGCGGACGGCCATCAATGTCGCCGCGGCAGGTCGTATCGTCACACAGGTACTGCGCGGGATCCAGCAACCGCACGCCACAGTCTGCGGCAATGCCTTGCATTGCCTCTGCGATTTCCGCGCTGGATGCTGCATGTGCCGCCCGGGAAACGGATGGCGACAGCGGCCTGTCATGAATGATCAGGCTTTTTGACATGGCTTCTGGCACGTCCACCGGCATCACCGGGATCGGCATGACCAGGTAAACACGTCGGGCGGCAGCAATTCTGCAAAGTGATTCTGCCATGTGTGCGAGGAATATCTTGCGCTTATCTGCTACGGGCGAATCCGCGCTATCGGTAAAAAACATCTGCCCAGCACCGGGTTCCATATAGAAACCAGCACGGTTGATGATTATGACGGGTATGTTTTCATCTATTGTTTCCAGTTCGGACAAAACCATGTCGTTAAAATCGCGGCAATAATGGCGGTCAAAGGGGTTGCTGCTGATGGCATCGAATATCACCGGACAGGATTGTTGTCCGTAGAAGCGGATGCCACCACCCGCATTGACGGCAGTTTCCGCAACGGCCGACACTGTGGCGATTGCATGACTGTCACCCCAAACTACCGCTAGTGTGTCACCCTTGCCCAGCACGCAGTTCGATGTGCGTGTATTGCATTTCGACAACATGCCCTTGTTGTGCTTTTCATATGCGGCGATCAGTGCGCTTTCAGGTAGCCGCCAGGGTTGCGCAACGCCTTCTCCGTAATAGGGGATGGCCGCGACCAGGAATGTAACGGCGATACTGGCAGCGAAATACAGCCATGCATTGCGTGCACCCTGCCGGCCCATGATGCTTGCGCCGGTCTGTTCAATAAACCGGTATGACAGTGCTCCCATCAGGATGGAAGCGGTCATGGCAGTCGCAACCCAGCGGAGGTCCTCGATTACCCCGAAATAGCGCAGGCCAACCACGAGCGGCCAGTGCCACAGGTAGATCGAGTAGGACCAGCGCCCGATCGCCTGCGCCAGCCGGTTACTGGTCCAGATGGATTCCTGTTTCGCCGAGAAAATGACCAGGCAGGTGCCGGCAACCGGGATCATCGCAAGATATCCCGGCCATTCGGTTGAATCGTCGAACAGCAGGATCGACGCAATCACCAGCAGCAGGCCGAGGTACTCGGCTTTGCGGTCCAGTACCAGTTTTGCCGAGTACAGGTAAACCAGTCCACCGGCAACGAGTTCCCAGGCCCTGACAGGGAGGATAAAGAACCCGCTAACGGGATCGGTGCCGGTTTTATAGATGCCGTAGATGAGCGAGGCAACAGATATCGCTATTAGCGTGTGTAACAGGTTGCGCCTGGGGTTATTGCCGAACCGTGTGGCGGCCATTAACAGTAACGGATAGGTCAGATAGAACTGCCATTCAACCGATAGTGACCAGGTGTGCAGCAACCAGTTTTCGTTTGCCGGCGTAGCGAAGTAGCCGCCGGCCCGGTCATAGATCAGGTTGGAAAAGAACAGGATCGATGCGCCTGCATGCTTGCCGATAATCTCGTAATGATGTGGCGCCAGCCAGAACCAGCCGAACACGATGAGTGCCAGGCACATGAATGCAAGTGCCGGCAAGATCCGCCTGCCGCGTGCAAGGTAGAACCCTGCCAGCGAGAACGTGCCGGCATCCAGCTTGCGCAGGATGATACCTGTCATCAGGAACCCGGATATAACGAAAAAGACATCAACACCGATGAAGCCGCCTCTGAAAATGGCAATGTCGTAATGGTAGAGGAGCACGGCAATGACGGCCCAGGCTCTCAGCCCGTTGATGTCCCGCCTGAAATTCCTTTGTTTGCTGCGCTGCTCGGCAGGCATTGTTGTTATGCGTTTTCCATATTGGTGAAATAATGGTCGCCGCAAGTGTGAACATGCCGGT
>JAOULY010000282.1 GCA_029881775.1 Gammaproteobacteria bacterium | reverse complement strand
CGCGCCGGTAGTTCGCGTCCATGGGTGCGACCCAGTAGAGGATTTCTTTCCCGTCATCGTCCGCCGCCATGGCAGACGGTGGCGCAAGCAATACAGCCAACAGGCAGCTGGCCAGGCAGGTTACAGGACTGGGCATGTTCATGGGTTCTCTCCGGCAAGATACAGCAGGTTGGCCTGTGATTTGGAGCGGTCCACGCGAATGCGCAGATCTTCCAGGCGCACATCGAGGTCAGTGATGCGCGCGCGCATCAGCGTGGTGAACTCGGTGACGCCACTCTGGTAGGCACTCAGCGAGGCCTCTGTATTGGCGCTGGACTCTTTCAGTAATTGCGACTGGTAGATGGCGGCACGCTCACCCAGTCGCTGCCAGTTGGCATAGTCCGTATCCAGCATGCGCTGCAGCTCGCGCAGTTTGTCGTCACGCGCAAATTGTGCCGACTCGGCCTCGCGGATACTGGCGGACAGCCGCTTGTCCTGTCGCTGCTTCGGGAACAGTGGCAGGTCCACGGTGAGCATGGCGGCCATCATGTCGGGCCGCTCGCTGCCGTTCGGGTTATCACCGAAACGCTTGCGGTACTCCAGGCCGGCGCTCCAGCCGGGCTTGTACTGCTCGCGGGCAATGCGGATGTTGCTGTTGCTGGCCTCGAGTGTTGCGGTTTCCGCACGAATCAGCGGGTGTTCCGCGAGCGCGGCACGGATGGTCTCCCGGTCGGCCGGTGCCGGTAGTTGCGGAAAGCTGTCGGCAATCGGTCTTGAGGCATTTTCGCCGATCCATTTGCCAAGTGCGGCGCGTTCCCTGTCGGCCTCGTTACGAACGCGCGTGCTGCGGTCATCCAGGCGCGACAGTTCCAGTGACGCGCGCAACACATCCTGCTGGCTGACGCGGCCGGTCGCATAGTGTGCCTGGGTGATGTCGACCAGTTGCGCAAACAGCGCGCGCGTTTTCCCGATGACCTGTTCCGCCTGTAACTGGTAGTAAAGTTCCAGGAAGTGGTTGCGCACATCGCGCAACAGCTTGCGCTGTTCAACTTCGGTTTTGGCCTGGCCGGCGCTGGCCATCCATTCACCCTGCTGCTGCTTGTAACGCAGCGTGTTGCCGCGCGGAAAGGCCTGTTCCAGGCCGAGATTCAATTGCGTCATTGGTTCGCGGCTGACATCAAAATCATCAACCGGCAGGTTGAAAAGACCGGTACGCAACTTCGGATCGGGCAGCTGGCCGTCGGCAACCGCTGCCTCCTGTAGGGCCTGTGTGCGGGATGCCAGCGCACGCACGGCCGGGTCGTCAGCCAGTGCCAGCTGTTCGACTGTCGCCAGTGTCAGGGTCGTGTCAGCGAGGACATGGCCGGCGGCAAGCAGGCTTAACGCCAGTGCGATTGCCTGCCGTACGAGAACAGTTCCGGTCGCTGGCTTGCCGTTGCTGCAGGCGGAGCGTGTACGCCGCGCAGTGAGTGTGCGTGTCGACCGGACAGGATTCCGGGTAAAAAACATGATAATTCTCCATAGCCAGGAAACAGGGTGAAATCACGCATTACTATTACTGCCGATACCGGCAGCAGGCATGCATGAACAGCTTGGGCTATAGAGAAGCGGGTGGTCGCAGCGGTGGTATTCGTGTGCGGTGCGGGAAGCGCGATGACACGGCCGTGAAATCGCGTGCGTCGTGATTGTACAGGGGCAGTGCACTGCCGGTCGGCAGGCTGATGACTGTGTGTGCACAGGTGTTGCAGTTATCGCCGCAGCAGTCGCCGTTGCAGCCCTTGTCGCATGCATGGCCGTGGTCAGTTTCGGTCTCGACCTGCATATCCGTGGCCGGCATGGCCATGTCGGCGCAATGTGGCTGGGCATCGACGACGGTGTCAGTCGGCAAGGCCATGCCAGCACGCAGCGGCGCAACGACCAGCGCCAGCACGATCAGGGCCTGCAACCATTTGTATTTCCGACTCTGCATGATTACCAAGGGTAGACCTGTTTTATGGGATTTATCAAGGTATTAATCGGGATAACGGCAAATTCCACGGATTATTGACTGCCCGACAATTAAACAGTTCAACGGCCAGGGGCATCGTGGGCCGATTCCAGTGAGGTTACTGTCTATACTCTATATACGGTAGCCATGGGCGACGCTAATACTGTCCCGCCCGATGACTGCCCGGGTCATTGCGGCCTTGTTTGCCGATGTGGATGAGGGATAACACATGAACATTGAAACCGAGCACAACAGCGATGGGCAGCCCTCACCCGGGGCAGTGAAAACAAGGCGTGACAGTCTCAGCATGCATGCCGATGTGCCGGTGTGGTGCGATTGCTGCACCTGCGAGGCCGAACCCTACTGGCTGGAGGCGTGCAGGGATAAAGATAAAGACAGCGAACAAGAAGAACCGTAGGAGCGCCTTGCAGGCGCGATTTCCAAACGCGTGCGCGCCGGCGTGTCACGGCCCGGCACATTCCCGTGCAACACGCCGCCACATGACCAGCCCGTGAAGAACGAGCCGTCGTCGATGTCCCGCAGTAAATACAGGTAAGCGCGCACGTCCCAGCACCGGATAGTCAGGCTGCAGCGGCGGCAATGCTGAAGGCGAATTCGGTACCTTTGCCTTCCTCGCTCGAGACTTCTATTTGACTGCCGTGCAGTTCGACTATTCGCCGTGCGATAGCCAGCCCCAGGCCGGCATGCTGACCGGTGTCCGGCAGGCTGTTGCCAGCCCGGTAAAACCGGTCGAACACATGCTTCAACTTGTCTGCCGGGATGCCGCAGCCGGTGTCGGCGACCCTCACCGTGACGTGATCGCCGTGCGGCTTGAGCGTAACGCTGACACGGCCATCGTCGGCAGTATGGCGCAGGGCATTGTCGATCAGGTTTTCGAGTACGCGCTCCAGCATACCGATGTCCCCGTATACCATGGGCGCGGCATCGCCGGTTTCCACGGTCAGGTTAATACCCCGTTCACCGGCCTTCAGCTGGTATTTCTGCACGATGTCATGGACCAGCTCGGACAATGAAAACGCTTCCGGGTAACTGATGCGGTCGCATGCGTCGAGCCGGGCAAGTTCGAACAGTTCGTCGACCAGTTCAGTCAGGTGATTGCAATGGCGTATGGCCGTGTGCAGGTATTGTTTCCGTTCGGCCTCGGACAATGCCGGGTTCTTGAGGGAGAGTGTTTCCAGGTAACCCTGCAGCGTCGTCAGCGGTGTACGCAGGTCGTGCGAGATATTCGCCACCAGTTCGCGACGCAGGCTGTCGGTCTGTTGCAGTTCCTGTAATTGCTGGTCAATGCGTGCTGACATTTCCCGGTAGGCCTGTTCCAGGCGAACGATTTCATCGCCGCCGGCCAGCGTATCGGCCTGTGCGCTATGCGCCGGTTTTTCACGGTCGGAATACTCCATGATGTCCTGCGTAAGGCGCCGCAGTCTTCGTGTCAGCAGTGCAAACACAAGCAGGCCGGACAGCAGCGCGATAGCCAGCGCGGCAAGCAGCACCAGGCTGCTGCTGCGGAAAATGTAACTGTCACGCA
>JAOULY010000281.1 GCA_029881775.1 Gammaproteobacteria bacterium | reverse complement strand
CACGGACGGCACAGACGTCGCCAGCCTGCCGGGCTTCTCCGTAGATGTATTGCAGGCCCCTGTCGTGAATACCCCGCCGGTGATCAGTGGCAGTCCGGCAGGCTCGGTATTTACCAATAGCGGCTATGTGTTCCAGCCCGCCGCAACGGACGCGGACGGCGACAACCTGACCTTCAGTGTCGTGAACAAGCCGTCCTGGGCCAGCTTCAACACCGCGAACGGCGTGCTCAGCGGTACACCATCAGACGCGCAGGCCGGCACCTACAGCAACATCGTCATCTCGGTCACGGACGGCACAGACGTCGCCAGCCTGCCGGGCTTCTCCATCGAGGCGGTTCAGGCCCCGGTGGTGAATACCCCGCCGGTGATCAGTGGCAGTCCGGCAGGCTCGGTATTTACCAATAGCGGCTATGTGTTCCAGCCCGCCGCAACGGATGCGGACGGCGACAACCTGACCTTCAGTGTCATGAACAAGCCGTCCTGGGCCAGCTTCAACACTGCGAATGGCGTGCTCAGCGGCACACCATCAGCCTCGCAGGCCGGTACCTATAGCAATATTGTCATCTCGGTCACGGACGGCACAGACGTCGCCAGCCTGCCGGGATTTTCGATCCAGGTTAATGCGTCACTGGGCAGTATCTCGCTGGCCTGGACAGCCCCGGCAATGCGGGCAGACGGCTCTTCCCTGTCACTGGCCGATATCGATGCATACCGTGTCTACTACGGGCCTGCGCAGGGGAACTATACGAATAGTGTGACCATTAATGATGGTAGTGCGACGTCTGCTGTCATCAACAATATACAGACGGGTACCTGGTACGTGGTAATGACCACCATCGATGTGAACGGTCTGGAAAGCGGGCAGTCAGCTGCGATATCAAAGGTCGCAAACTGATCCATGCGTACGGAGCATCATCGGTCGACCGGCGTTTGCCGGTCGTCCGAAATATCCTCTTCGACTTCTTCCATCTCGCGTCGAACCTCGTCGACATGTAACCCGCCCTTGATGAAGTAGTAGGCCCCCGCGGCAGTTACCGGGATCCACTGGCACGCCAGGAAAAATACACTGGCTGCAAAGGCAATTTCCTCAGCAATGCCAAACGGGCGTAGTGCGAATACATAGGCAGCCTGGATGGCACCAACATAGCCGGGTGCATTCGGCACGGCGGCGGCTAGTGCCAGCACTGCCATCAGGATCATGGCGATGCCAGGTGACACAGCGGTGCCATAGGCCATTAGCGACAGCCAGATCATTGCCACCATCAGTCCCCACTTGAGCATCGACCAGGCAGTCATGTAGAGCACCAGTATCGGTGACTTCAGCGATGAGAAGGCGTTGATAATATTGTCAAGCATATGGGTAAGGTGTGAGCCTGTTTCACCTGGTAGCAGGTGACCGATACGGTCGGCCAGTCTGTGCAACAGGTCAGGCCGGTAGAGCACGATGGCAATCGAAACAAGTATACCTGCCAGCAGCATGACAACCAGCCAGGCGCCGATCTCGAGAGACTCGGGTGGGGTATCGATCAGTGCTATTGACAGTGCATAGAAGGAGAGAATCGCGACCAGGTCGAAAATACGCTCGACCAGTAGAGAGATCGTGATACTGCTGACAGGTTTTTTGTACTGGCGCGCGAATAATGCGATACGGATGAGCTCACCAAGATGAGCCGGCAATACATTGTTCGCGGCAAAACCGATCACCAGTGAGGGTGTGACCTGCTTACGGGTGAATTCACCAACCGGTCTTAGTATCAGGACCCAGCGTACCGCTTTCATCCAGTAGAACAGGGCGAGAATTGCGAGGAACGGTATCAGAACACGGTAGTCGCCACCGGACAGGAGTTGTCCGAGTTCGGCAAAATTGATATCCCACAAGGCATAGGTCAGGGTTGCCACGGTTATGGTAATGATGGTGATGAGCGAAATAATTTTTTTCATATTCAGTATCTGAGGTCTGATGAATTTAACGGGCCAGCTGTCACCCTGTATCCGGCGCCGGTGCGGGTAGGTCCTTCTATCAGCCAGACCCGTCTGTCTGGATAGGATGTTAACAGCTGCTGGCATACCGCTGAATTCTTATCCAGGGCGATCACTGGACCGTTCCCGTAAGGATCGGGCGATGTATAGACGAGTGCGGAATTCAGGTCAGGGTGATCTTTGCCATTAATGAGGAGAAGGTCGGCGCCGAGGTTCTTTTCGCTGATCAGGGTGCGAATGTCCGGTCGCATACCCAGGTAATGTTGATACTTGTCTATCGCTCTCCAGGGTATTAAGTTAGTCAAAGCGCCGGTATTCAGTATCAGTACGCCAACCAGGCCGGGCATGGAGATCGTCGAACGATAACGGATGTTTGATAACCGATACCCTGATTCCCTGCTATTTTGGTACCTATGCTAATTTCCGACTATTGAGTTTAAGCCTACGTATAATCCCTCAGAGAGCAAGGTTTAATGCCAATTTCCTGTCCCGGGCTGGCGGGCATACTTCCTCCCCCTGGCCTGAACTTGCACAGAATGCGATACCACTTTGGAGCCTATGGCCCCAGCTTATGGTATATTTCACAACCTTTTGAAATATAATTGATTTTCTTTTGTTTTTCATTATCCTGATTATTATACATGGATAATTTTCAGCACCGGCTGAACAGGGAAGTACCGCAAAGGCAGTAACCATGCGGCCAAGATCCGGGTAACGACCGATAAAATCTTTATATACAGACACTTATATCAATAATACTGGCGCATCTGCACACCCATGTCTTCTTATCGAGATGTCCGCGTACTTGTTCTGGGCGCCAGCGGTTTTATTGGCCGCTGGATCGCCCGTCGCCTGTACCTGGAAGGGGCGGAATTGTACATCGGAGTCCGCAACCCCCGGAGCCTGCCCGACAAGGCATTCTTGAGCGGGAAAACGCTGGAAATCGACCTGCTTGATACCGGGGCGCTGCCGGATCTGGTACGAGAGGCAGCACCGGACATCGTATTCAATCTTGCCGGCTATGGCATTAATCCCGATGAACGCGACAGCGCCCGGGCCGCCGGTATCAATGCCGACTGCCTGCCGCACCTGGTAAAGGCCATGAAGCAGTTGCCGGCAATGCGCTGGCAGGGACAGCGTATCGTACATGCCGGCTCGGCACTGGAATACGGGATCTGCGACGGGGATCTGGCGGAAACCACCAGCCCGCGGCCCACAACCCTCTATGGCCAAAGTAAACTCGCCGGTACGCTGGCATTGCAACGCAGCTCGGTACAACACGGGATTGCCAGCATTACCGCACGGCTGTTCAATGTCTACGGTCCCGGCGAACGCGCCGGACGCCTGCTGCCTTCCCTGCTGGAAACAGCCTGCTCAGGCGGTTCCCTTGACCTTACGGCAGGGACCCAGCAACGCGACTTTACCTATGTGGAGGATGTCGTTGAGGGTCTGCTCCGGCTGGGGACAACCCGAACCCCGCCTGGCGAGGTAGTCAACCTGGCTACCGGCCAGTTGACGAGCGTGAGGCAATTC
>JAOULY010000280.1 GCA_029881775.1 Gammaproteobacteria bacterium | reverse complement strand
CTGGTCGGTCGGGATGCCCATTTCGCGATACAGGATGCCCGAGTAATAATCGATATTCGGGAATACGCCCTTCGGCGCCAGGCGCTTTTCACACGCCTCTTCAAGGGCAAGCGCCGTCTCGAACATTGGACTGAGCGAACCGCGGGATTCAGCCAGCTCGTACATCATTTTTTGCAACAGCACGGCACGCGGGTCTTTCACCTTGTACTCGCGGTGCCCCATGCCCCAGATCACTTCCTTCGCTGCCAGCTTGCTATCCAGCCACTCAGCGGCGTTCTCCGGCCGGCCGATGTCCTCGAGCATCTGGATCACACGCTCATTGGCACCGCCGTGCAGGGGCCCGGCCAGCGTGCCGATAGCCGCCGCGATGACATACGAAGGTGTCGCCAGTGTCGAACCGGTCACCATTGCCGAAAAGGTCGACGCATTAATGGTGTGTTCGGCATGCAGCACGAAACTGGTATCCATGATCCGCACAAGCAGTGGATCGGGCTCAACACCATTGAAAAACATATACAGGAAGTTGGCGGCGTAACTCAGATCGGTACGCGCCCGCACCGGGTCGTTGCCCAGGCGCATTTGCTGCCACATCGCCACCAGTGTCGCCATCCGGGCCAGGATCCTGAGTGACTGACCGTGCACATAGCGGTCGCTTTCGTCACCGGGCTCCCTGATCTGCACTGGCACATTGCTGGGATAAAACATCCCCAGGCTGGCAACCGCCGTCTGCAACATCTCCATCGGGTGTCCGGTAACAGGCAGCAGTTTCATGATGTCACGCACGTTGTACTTCACAACACGGTGTGCGCGCAGCAGCGCATCGAATTCCGCCAGTTCCCCTGCCGTCGGTAATTCGCCATCCAGCAACAGGTAGGCCGTTTCCTCGAACGAGCTGTTCTCAGCCAGGTCGACCAGCCGGTAACCCCGGTAGGTCAGAATGCCCTGCTTGCCATCAAGGTAGGAGATCCCCGATTTTGTTGCAGGTACGCCCTCAAGCCCCGGTTGATAATCGCTCACAAAACACCCTCATTAATTTACACCGGCCGGTTTGGCTGTTTGCAGCCATTATAAAACAGCAAGGGGGCGATAACGCCCCCTTGCCAGCAAACTCAAACCGGGATCAGACCGAGAAAGACGAACCGCAACCGCAGGTAGTGGAGGCATTCGGATTGCGCACCACGAACTGCGCACCCTCAAGCCCCTCGGTGTAATCAACTTCTGCACCGATAAGGTACTGATAGCTCATCGGGTCGATAACCAGCAGCACGCCGTCGTTTTCAACGGTGTAATCGCCCTCGCCAATGTTCTCATCGAAAGAAAACCCGTACTGGAAACCGGAGCAGCCACCACCGGAAATGTAGATGCGCAATTTCAGGTCATCATTATTTTCTTCTTTTATCAGTTGCTTGACCTTGTTTGCGGCGGCATCCGTGAACGTCAGATCGACGCTCATTGCTGTTGCTGTCTCGCTCATCTGCCTACTGCCTCATGCAAAGATATTTATCAGCGCAGAAGTATGTCATTACCTGAGTAAAATGGTCAAGTATTACCCTGTCAATCCTGACTGTTTTCGACATTTTCCCTTTCAAAACTGACAACTGCAGAAGGCTTATCAACCTCATGCACCAGGCTGCCGTTGACGGCCGCACCCATCGCCATTTCAATCAGATTGTAATACACATCACCATTGACCTCGGCCTTGGTGGATAATTCAATGCGGTCGCCCGATCGGACATCACCTGTCACCGTACCATTCAGTATGACCGTTGGTACGCGCACGTCGCCCTCGATACTGCCGTGCTCACTGACGGTCAGCACCGAGTCGGAACCTGCCTCGGCAACGATGCCGCCTTTTATATGACCGTCTACATGCAGCCCGCCGGTAAAATGGACATCACCCTCGATACGCGTTTGCTGTCCGATAATGGTGTCTACCTTGCCGCTGGTTGTTTTATGTTTCTTGCCTGATCCCAACATAATCATTCTCCTGATCTGTCATGAGCGCATTGCGACCCAGTCAAACGACTGGACAACGGGTTCAGTGTTGCCCTTCCCCTTGTCTGACGGCCTGATCGTCAGCACGACCTGCTCGGCCTTAAAGCCCTCAGGCAGCGTGATCGTTCCGGTCAGTTCCTGGAAATAGCGGAAACGGAACTTCAATTCTTTAACGGCGGGCTCGGTCACCCGCTCAAGCCCGATTTCTGTCCGGTAATCTGGCATCTCACCGGTAATTTGCCAGACCACCACACCACTGACAATCTTGTCGTTGCGCTTCAGCTGTGTCAGCACCAGCTCATAGTGGAATTCGTTCTTTGTCGATCCTTCTTCCAGCGCAAACCGGTGAATGCGCAAACCGGGCTTCACGTCACCCGGCGAAACGATGCCGCGGTAAAATTCGACCTCTTCGCGCGCCGCCTGCAGATCCTCTTCCAGCTGGCCGAGTTCCGATCTCACACTCTCTGCCGCCTTGCGGTCAATCTGGCTGGAACGCTCGAGTATCGCCACCTGCTCACGCAAACCGGCCGCATCCCCGGTCAACTTGTCATTGTGCTGCTGAAGCAGGGAGTTCTCTATCCGCACCGACTCGAGTTCCGTCACCCCGTGCAATTTGCCAAGATCGTAAATCCACCATACCACCAGTAACAACGCCGCAACTGCAGCAACAATGCCACCCCGCCTGATGATGTCATGCATGGCAAACATAACCGGCCATCCGCCCGACCCCAGTATCCCGCCAACAGCGGACCAATACCGGTAGCCGGTCACAATACTGCATCAAGCCCGGCAGTATCACGGCAGCAGTGCCACGCCGTTAATACCCGCTGCTTCCGGCAAGCCGAACATCACATTCATGTTCTGCACCGCCTGGCCGGCCGCGCCTTTTACCAGGTTATCGATAACCGACAGGACAACCACCGTTTTGGCCTGTTGTGGCCTGTGTACCGCGATACGGCAATGATTCGCGCCCCGCACACTACGCGTCTCGGGGTGCGAGCCGGCCGGCAACACATCGACAAATGCCTCATCACGGAAACGCGTTTCAAATAACGACTGTAAATCAATATCCGTATCAACGGCTGTGGTATACAACGTGGCATGGATGCCGCGAATCATCGGCGTCAGGTGCGGGACGAATGTCAAACCCACCGGTTTGCCGGTCGCCCGTTCAAGGCCCTGGCGTATTTCCGGCAGGTGGCGGTGGCCATCGACGGCATAGGCCTTGAAATTCTCGCTGGCCTCGCACAGCAGGGTGCCGGTGACTGCCTTGCGGCCGGCACCACTGACACCCGACTTGGCATCGGCAATGATGTTATCCGTAGCGACCACTCCTGCCTCAAGTAACGGTAACAACCCCAGCTGAACAGCCGTTGGATAGCAACCGGGATTTGCCACCAGCCGCGCACCGGCAACTGCATCACGGTTCACTTCAGTCAAACCGTAGACCGCCTCCCGCAGAAACTCCGGGCAGGCATGCGGCATGCCGTACCACTGCTCCCAGACAGCCGCATCGGCAAGCCTGA
>JAOULY010000279.1 GCA_029881775.1 Gammaproteobacteria bacterium | reverse complement strand
AAACTGGGGGAAGTTCAATCTGTCCCCCTTTTTACCTTTTTTCTTTTTATGTTAAGAGAGACAATAAAGCAAAGCCCCGCGATGCGGGGCTTTGTAATTCCTAGATTAGTTCAAATACAATAATAATAAAAATAACTATCAACCAATATATAAATAATGCACGCCGATATTTTTTTCCTTTATTATTTAACCTATTGGGGTCGAACACCCATGCCCCAAAGAACAAATCTGCACCAGACAAACTGTTCAGATTAAATATCACTTGTAGCAGGATATAACCACCGAGTAATCCAATAACTACAATCGAAAGAATTAATACAACATCAGCCATCCTAAGTCCTCATGGCTGCGTATTCCAACCGGCTCCAAACGGTAGTCCAAAAGAAGGTCCTAAATTCAAACATCCTTTGCCCTTTGTATCATACTTAAATCCCAGGTTCTCTCCTAACCCTATCGAATAGTTATCTGGGTACGCGCCGTTATCAACCTCTGATTGGTTATTACGACAGCTAGGCATGAGGCATATTTCAATACCACCACCCAAACTCAACTGGGTCGTCTGCCCCCATTGAACACCATCACTACCAGTATCTACCCCAATTGTCGTAGTACCAATTGTTATTCCGGCGCCAACTGTCATTGTAAGCGGTGGTTCGGTCGCGCTTACATTTCCCAGCCCCCAATTACTGCCAGGTGCATTCAATGGATTCAAACCCCATAAATCCAAGAAGCTGATTGGATCATTCAGCACATAGCCGTACAGATTCGCATCACCCCCTTCAAACCTGATCGGATCCTTCGCCGTCCAACGGCCGGTCTGTGGGTCATAATCACGCGCACCAAATCGCAACAGGCCCGTGTGCTGGTCATATAGACCACCCGCAAAACCGAATGGCTGGAAACCGGGATTGGTATCTGAAATTACATTACCGAACTCATCATAGTCCATCCGCTGAACCAGGGTACCGTCCGAGGCATTCACGACGAGCCTGGGACTGCCCAAGTGGTCACTGATGATGCGATACGTCACACCCCCCTTGATCATGTAGGCCGGCACATTGGGTTTGTCGGCATACACGAAGCGGCTGATCACATTGTTGTTACCATCCAGCTCCGCCACCGGATTCAGCTGGTCTTGGTAAAGGAAGCCCTGCACCAGCACGCCGTCGACCTTCTTACCGACACGTCGGTCCTTGCCGTCGATAACGTAATCGAGTTGCATTCCGCCCGGCAGGGAAACATGGGTCAGATTACCCATGACGTCGTAGTCGAAGAAAGTCGTCAGGCCCGATGCGTTTCGGGACAGCAGTTCACCAGCCGTGGTGTAGGCGTAAGCTACGCCGTTATAGCTGGTCAGCCGGTCCTGCGCATCGTAGGTTGCTGCAATCGGTCCGGATACGGTTGCACCACCGATCCGGTTACTGTTGCTATCGTAGCTGTAGCTGGAAACCACGACATTGTCTTTACTGACCTCGATCAGACGCCCAGCCAAGTCATAAGTGTAGTCGTAGGTCGCTGATTGTCCTTCGATCGTCTCCGTCTTGCTGGCAATCCGACCGATCAGATCCCGAGTGTAGCTCGCACTATACAACGAGGTTGATCCGGCCACAGATGCTTCCGATGTCAACTCACCGACACTGTTATACCCATAGCTGGTACTGGTGCTGCCGATACTGGTGTCCGTTAGCAGGCTGTTCTGTGCCGAGCGCGTCAGGCTGAAACTGCCGGCCTGTGTCAATAATTCATCATTGTCGTAACCCATGCTGATCGAAGCACCGTTGACGCTGATTCCTGTCACCAGGAAATTATTGTCATACGACCGAGATACATCGCCATTTACCGACCCTGACCATACCTCGCCAACGGGTAAATGTCCGTCATAGGTGAAAGCAAGTCCTTCCGCTCCCGGCGCATCGATGGCGATTAACTGACCAGTGACCGGACTGTATGTATAGGACGTCACACCCCTTGGGATTGTCACATCCGCCAGCCTGCCCCCGGCATCATAATTGTAATCAATGCTGTTACCATCCGGTCGGAGAACCTGCAGCAGTTCTTTATCCAGGCTATAGATGTAGTTGGTCACGGTCGACCCGGCCGTAAGTGCCGGCGGATCGTAGCTGCCCTCCTGGTCGATCGAGGTATAGGTGAAAACATGCGCACTGCGACCCGGCGGCGTGATGGACGTCGTGTTGCCATTCAGATCATAGGTGTAATCAATGGCCCGCCCGTCAGGCAGTGTCTGGCTGACCAGTCTGCCTGCCAGATCGTAATCGAATGTTGTGGTGCGGCCCAGACCATCCGTCACACTGTCCAGCCAGCCCGCTGTGTTATAGATATATGTCTCCAGGCGCTCATCGGTACTCTGGCCCTGCAGGCTACTGATAATCCGGCCACGTGCGTCATAGGTGAAGTATTTTGTCGCAATATCACCCTCAGTAATCGAAAGCGGCCTCCGCATGTCATCAATAACTGTAGAAGTAACACGGCCCTGTGGAGAATTTCGCGTATATGTACGTGCATTTGCATCGTACTGGGTATACCAGAACCTGGTATTCTTATATTCAAATATTTGTTGGCCACGGATACTCAGCGGGTCATTGATATCATACAACTGCGTACCACGCTGGAACCGTTCGTTTAGCGTCAGCCCCGATGGCAGTGTTGTTGTTGACTCAGGAAATGCTGATGCACCGCGCAACCTGTATTCCAAATTACTCTTATTCTCTGTAACGGTTCCATCCGCCCTGGTTACCACATTCTCAGTGTTCGAAACGTATTGTGTCGTATCTGCCGTCCCATCTGGATATGTCGTTGTTCTTACTGGTAACGCCGTATCACCAATAAAGTCTAGATTGTAGCTTGTGGTTCGTCCTTCCGCAGAGGTCATTGATACCTGGAAATCACTGGATAATTGCTCCACTCGTGCAATATCCCAATAACCACCCGCATCATTCTGGTCTCTGAGCAATCGCCCATCCAGGTCATAGATTATTGTGCTTAGAGCACCATTTGGCATCCCAAAACTTGCCAGCAGGCCACCTGCGGAATACGACATAGTATGTGTTTGCCCTGCAGGGTCAGCAATACTTGCCAGGTTACTCTCAGCATCGACCCCTAGTGCAGTGTAATGCCCATCCGGCGAGGTTATACCTGTAGGTATATTTGACACCCGTTCAACCGTAACCACATTGCCGTCAAAATCAGTAATTGATGTCAGGTAACCATCCGGGTCGTAGCCGAAGTTGTAAACCGTTGCAATTGTAGTGGTGTCCAGCGTATTTAGATGCCTACCAGTGCTGGAAAATTTATACAGCAACAAGCCATCTTCGGATGGCACTGCTATTTCTTCATCGCTAAAGCCTTTAAATGGTGCTTCAACTGTATATACCGATGAAGCCCCTCTGGCATAATTACTTATAACTACCAGATTTCCATCTGGTGACCGTGCTACTCCCATTGGCATTCCTATTGACTGCTCAAGTGCGCCAAATCCATCTGAGGTGCTAAACGAACCATTACCCAAGACCGTAGATATA
>JAOULY010000026.1 GCA_029881775.1 Gammaproteobacteria bacterium | reverse complement strand
CGGTACACCCGACAAGCCGGCGCCAATTACGCAACGCGAGGCCGATGCAATTCTGCAGCGTGTGCAGGAAGGTGTCGACAAGCCGCGCCCGAAGGTGCTGTTCGAGGTTGGCGAGGTGGTACGTGTGACCGATGGTCCGTTCAACGACTTCAACGGCGTCGTCGAGGAAGTGAACTACGAGAAGAGCCGGTTGCGTGTATCGGTGCTGATCTTCGGTCGGTCAACACCGGTCGAACTGGAGTTCGGCCAGGTGGAGAAGGCGTAGATATATATTTTGGTGTAGGAGCGCCTTGCAGGCGCGATTAATATTCGCGCCTGCAAGGCGCTCCTACAGTTGATTTGCAGGTATGCGTGTAATCCATACCGTTTAAACAGGGGAGCCGCGAGGCGCTTGTACCCACAGGAGTAAGTAAAGATGGCCAAGAAAATCGAGGCATATATCAAGCTGCAGGTACCTGCAGGTGAAGCCAATCCGAGTCCGCCGGTCGGCCCTGCACTGGGTCAGCATGGCGTAAATATCATGGAATTCTGCAAGGCATTCAACGGCCAGACGCAGAAGCTCGAGAAGGGTATACCGACCCCGGTTGTGATCACGGTCTACAGCGATCGCAGCTTTACCTTCATCACCAAGACGCCGCCGGCGTCCGTCCTGCTGAAGAAGGCGGCCGGCATCCAGAAGGGTTCCAGTGTGCCCAATACCACCAAGGTGGGCAAGGTGACGCGCGCGCAGCTGGAAGAGATTGCGACCACCAAGATGGCCGACCTGAATGCCACCGATATGGAAGCGGCTGTCAAAATCATTGCTGGAAGTGCCCGCAGTATGGGCCTTGATGTAGAGGGATAGGGGTCATGGCCAAACTGAGCAAACGGGCGAAAGCCATTAGTGAAAAAGTCGAGCACGGCAAGCAGTACGCTATCGAAGAGGCGATTGCCCTGTTACAGGAACTGTCGAGTGTGAAGTTCAAGGAATCCGTCGACGTCAGCGTCAATCTCGGCGTCGACCCGCGCAAGTCCGACCAGAACGTGCGTGGCGCCACGGTGTTGCCCAACGGTACCGGCAAGACGGTTCGCGTTGCCGTCTTTACGCAGGGCGCCAATGCCGAGGCCGCGAAGGAAGCCGGTGCCGACATAGTCGGCATGGAAGACCTGGCTGACCAGGTGAAAAAGGGCATCATGGATTTCGACGTGGTGATTGCATCACCGGATGCCATGCGTGTTGTCGGTACGCTGGGCCAGATTCTCGGTCCGCGCGGCCTGATGCCGAACCCGAAAGTTGGCACCGTGACACCGGACGTGGCAACGGCGGTGAAAAATGCCAAGGCCGGCCAGGTGCGCTACCGCACGGACAAGGCCGGCATTATTCACTGCCCGATCGGTCGTATTGATTTCGATGTCAATGCGCTGAAGGAAAACCTGACGGCATTGCTGTCTGACCTGAACAAGGCCAAGCCTTCTACCGCCAAGGGCGTGTACATGAGGAAGGTATCGGTGTCGACGACCATGGGGCCCGGCCTGCAGATCGACCAGGCGAGCCTCGGATTGTAGATTTTTGCATTACCACTCTCTCCCCTTGGGGGAGAGAGCCGGAGAGAGGGGGAAATGAATTTATCCCCTCTCCCCAGCCCTCCCCCTGAGGGGGAGGGAGTAAAGAGATTTTGACGTCAGCGGGTAGATGTTTGCCGGCGACCGTCAAAGACCGCAGGTCCCCGGTGTGTCCGGGTTTAATGGTTCCGCGAGAACGGAACTGCCTGCGCAGATGGTGCGCAAATGACAGTATGTATCGCAAACGGTCGAAGACCGCGAGTGTTCTGCTTCAAGCCACCAGACAAGTGCACCGGGGTTGTTTACCGGTGAGTTGTAACCGTAACGGACTGTACATGTGTGCCGCACATGGCTTTCCGAAGAGGTAAACACAATGGCATTAACGCTTGAACAGAAAAAGGCTGTTGTTGCTGAAGTGTCTGAAGTCGCCAAGGGGGCGTATTCAGCCGTGGCCGCAGAGTATTGCGGTCTGACGGTTGAGGATCTGACAAACCTGCGTATCAAGGCCCGCGAAGACAATGTCTATCTGCGTGTCGTGAAAAATACACTGGCTCGTCGCGCCCTTGCGGACACCGACTTTGAATGCATGAGTGAAAGGCTGACCGGTCCGCTTATCCTGGCTTTTTCGCAGGAAGACCCCGGCGCAGCTGCACGCGTGGCCAAGAACTTTGCCAAGGATCACAGCAAGTTCGAAGTCACCATGCTGTCAGTGGGTGGTGAATTACTGGAAGCGTCGCAAATCGACAAGCTTGCCAGTCTGCCGACCCGTGACCAGGCAATCAGCTTGCTTATGGCTGTGATGAAGGCACCGACCGAGAAGTTCGTCCGTACACTTAATGAAGTGCCGGGCAAACTGACGCGTACGGTGGCGGCTATCCGTGACCAGAAGGCAGCCTGAACCCGCTAACGTTTAGAGAATATTGACTAGGAGTATTTGTTATGGCCGTTTCACAAGAAGAAATTCTGGAAACAATCTCGAGCATGACAGTGATGGAGGTCGTTGACCTGATCTCTGCCATGGAAGAGAAGTTTGGTGTATCTGCTGCCGCAGCCGTTGCCGTGGCTCCAGCAGCCGGTGGTGGCGAAGCAGCTGCCGCTGAAGAAAAAGACGAGTTCGACGTGATCATGTCCAGTTTTGGCGACAACAAGGTAGCTGTCATCAAGGCAGTTCGCAGCATCACCGGCCTGGGCCTGAAAGAGGCGAAGGAACTGGTGGAAAGCGCACCTTCAGCTGTGAAGGAAGCTGCAAGCAAGGACGAAGCCGAAGAGATCAAGAAGCAGCTTGAAGAAGCCGGCGCGAAAGTCGAGCTCAAGTAAACGGGACGCACGTAATCATTCTGTGATTGCTGCAACCCTGCAGAAACAGGGCGGGCTGGACGCGGTTAATGCGTCCGGCCTGTTCCTGTCTGTTGTAATTTCATGGGCGCTTCGTTCTGAACGGGGCGCCTGCCTGTCGCGGTTAACGGACTGACATGCGGCGGCAAACAAATTCCTTCATTTTTATGGAGAGGAAAACCTGATGGCCTATAGCTACACCGAGAAGAAACGCATTCGCAAGGACTTTGGCGAACGTCACAGCATACTGGAAGTCCCGTACCTGCTGGCGACCCAGATCGAGTCCTATCGTGACTTCCTGCAGGCAGACAAAGACCCGGATATCCGCGGTGAAAAGGGTCTGCATGCGGCCTTCAGTTCAGTTTTCCCGATTGTCAGTTATTCAGGCAATGCTGCGCTCGATTACGTGAGTTACCGTCTCGGTGAGCCGGCCTTTGATGTCAAGGAATGCCAGATGCGCGGCCTGACCTATGCGGCGCCGCTGCGTGCACTGGTGCGTCTCATTATTTACGACAAGGATTCGCCGGCCGACGCGAAGAAGATCAAGGACATCAAGGAGCAGGAAGTCTACATGGGCGAACTGCCGCTGATGACCGATAACGGCACGTTCGTTATCAACGGCACCGAGCGCGTGATCGTGTCCCAGTTGCATCGCTCGCCGGGTGTGTTCTTCGATCATGACAAGGGCAAGACCCATTCGTCCGGCAAGCTGCTGTTTTCCGCGCGCGTTATTCCCTATCGCGGTTCATGGCTGGATATGGAGTTCGATCCGAAGGACTGCGTGTTCGTGCGTATCGACCGTCGTCGCAAGCTGCCGGCCAGTATCCTGCTGCGTGCGCTGGGCTACGACAATGAACAGATTCTCGAGATGTTTTTCGAGACCAATAATTTCACCTTTACCAAGAACGATATCAAGCTTGACCTGGTCGCGGAGCGACTGCGTGGTGAGGTGGCCTCGTTCGATATCAAGGCCAAGGGCAAGGTTATCGTCGAAGAAGGCCGCCGCATTACCGCGCGCCACATTCGCGACCTGGAAAAAACCGGGGTGAAATCACTGGTTGTACCCGACGAGTACATGGTCGGCCGCATTGTCGCCACCAATATTGTCGACAAGGAAACCGGTGAAATTATTGCCAATGCCAACGATGAAATCACCGGCGAACTGATTGAAAAGCTGCGTGCCGCTGAAATCAAGGAGCTGAAGACGCTGTACGTGAACGACCTGGATCGTGGCCCGTACATGTCGAGCACCCTGCGTATCGATCCGACCACTACCGAGCTGGAAGCGATGGTCGAGATCTACCGCATGATGCGCCCCGGCGAACCGCCGACCAAGGATGCCGCGCAGAATCTGTTCAAGAACCTGTTCTTTACCAGTGACCGCTACGACCTGTCTGCCGTCGGCCGCATGAAATTCAACCGCCGTGTCGGTCGTGATGAGCTGACCGGTGAAGGCACGCTGTCCAGCGAAGACATCACGGATGTGATGAAGATCCTGATCGATATCCGTAACGGTAACGGTTTCGTCGACGACATCGATCACCTCGGTAACCGCCGCATTCGCTGTGTCGGCGAAATGGCTGAAAACGTATTCCGTATCGGCCTGGTACGTGTCGAACGCGCGGTGAAAGAGCGTCTCAGCCTGGCCGAGTCCGAGAGCCTGATGCCGCAGGAACTGATCAACGCCAAGCCGGTGGCTGCTGCCGTGAAGGAATTCTTCGGTTCCAGCCAGCTGTCGCAGTTCATGGACCAGAACAACCCGCTGTCTGAAGTTACCCACAAACGGCGCGTCTCCGCGCTTGGCCCGGGTGGCCTGACGCGTGAACGTGCCGGCTTCGAGGTGCGCGATGTGCACCCGACGCATTACGGCCGTGTCTGCCCGATCGAGACGCCGGAAGGCCCGAACATCGGCCTGATCAACTCGCTGGCCGTGTATTCGCGCACCAATGAGTACGGTTTCCTCGAGACCCCGTACCGCAAGGTCGTTGACGCTCGTGTGACTGACAAGATCGAATACCTGTCGGCCATCGAGGAAGGGCGTTACACCATCGCCCAGGCGAATGCCAACGTCGATGCGAAAGGTAATCTGACTGACGAAATGGTCACCTGCCGTCACAAGAACGAATTCATGACTTCGACGCCGGACAAGGTCGAGTACATCGACGTTTCGCCGAAGCAGATCGTGTCGGTTGCGGCGGCGCTGATTCCGTTCCTCGAGCACGACGACGCCAACCGCGCGCTGATGGGCTCCAACATGCAACGCCAGGCAGTCCCGACGCTGATTTCCGAGAAGCCGCTGGTCGGTACCGGTATCGAGCGTACCGTGGCGATCGACTCCGGTGTGACGGTCGTTGCCAAGCGAGGCGGTGTACTCGATTCCGTCGATGCCGCCCGCATCGTGGTGCGAGTCAACGACGACGAGACTGTCGCCGGTGAGCCGGGTGTGGATATCTACAACCTGACCAAGTACACCCGTTCCAACCAGAACACCTGCATCAACCAGCGTCCGCTGGTGAAGCCGGGAGACGTGGTGGCGCGCGGTGACGTGCTGGCCGACGGTCCGAGTACCGACCTCGGCGAGCTGGCGCTGGGCCAGAACCTGCTGGTCGCGTTCATGCCGTGGAACGGTTACAACTTCGAGGATTCCATCCTGATCTCGGAGCGCGTGGTGGAGGAAGATCGTTTCACCACCATTCATATCGAGGAGCTGACCTCGGTCGCACGTGACACCAAGCTCGGTTCTGAAGAAATCACCGGTGACATTCCGAATGTCGGTGAGGGCGCACTGTCCAAGCTGGACGAATCCGGCATCGTATATATCGGTGCCGAAGTGAAGCCGGGTGACATCCTGGTCGGCAAGGTGACGCCGAAGGGCGAAACCCAGCTGACGCCGGAAGAAAAACTGCTGCGCGCGATCTTCGGCGAGAAGGCATCCGATGTGAAGGATACCTCGCTGCGTGTCCCGAGCGGCATGGACGGCACGGTTATCGACGTGCAGGTGTTCACCCGTGACGGTGTCGAAAAGGACGCGCGTGCATTGCAAATCCAGGAAGAGCAAATGGCGGCGGTCCGCAAGGATCTGAACGACCAGATGCGCATCATGGAAGACGATATCTACGAGCGTGTCGGCATGCTGTTGCAGGGCAAGGTCGCCGAGGGCGGCCCGAACAAGCTGTCCGCCGGTGCCAAGGTCACCAAGGATTACCTGACGGATATCGGCCGCGACAAGTGGTTCGAGGTGCGTCTGCGTAACGAAGATGCCAATGCCGACCTGGAAAAGATTTCCGAGCAGCTCAAACAGTTGCGCAAGGAATTCGATGAGCGCCTGGAAGACAAGCGCAAGAAGCTCACTACGGGCGATGATCTTGCGCCGGGTGTACTCAAGATGGTCAAGGTCTACCTGGCGGTCAAGCGTCGCATCCAGCCGGGTGACAAGATGGCCGGTCGTCACGGTAACAAGGGTGTTATTTCCATGATCCAGCCGGTCGAGGACATGCCGTTCAGTGCAGACGGTACCTCGGTTGATATCGTGCTTAACCCGCTGGGCGTGCCGTCACGAATGAATATCGGCCAGGTGCTGGAGACACACCTGGGTTGGGCCGCCAAGGGTCTTGGTATCAAGATTGGCAAGATGCTGGAGGCGCAGCAGAAGATTGTCGAGATTCGCAAGTTCCTTGACCAGATCTACAATTCCAGCGGCCGCCAGGAAGACCTGAAGTCGTTTAGCGATGACGAGATCATCGAACTGGCACGTAACCTGGTCAAGGGTGTGCCGATGGCAACGCCGGTGTTTGACGGTGCGCCGGAGTCGCAGATCAAGTACATGCTGGAGCTGGCGGACCTGCCGACGAGTGGCCAGACCACGCTGTTTGACGGCCGTACCGGCGATGCCTTCGATCGCGAAGTGACAGTCGGTTACATGTATATGCTCAAGCTGAACCACCTGGTGGATGACAAGATGCACGCACGCTCCACCGGCCCGTACAGCCTCGTGACCCAGCAACCGCTGGGCGGCAAGGCGCAGTTCGGTGGTCAGCGCTTCGGTGAGATGGAGGTGTGGGCACTGGAAGCCTACGGCGCCGCCTACACGCTGCAGGAAATGCTCACCGTTAAATCCGATGACGTGAACGGTCGCACCAAGATGTACAAGAACATCGTGGACGGCAACCATCACATGGATGCCGGCATGCCGGAATCCTTCAACGTGCTGGTGAAAGAAATCCGTTCGCTCGGACTTAACATCGAACTGGAACAGGACTGAGAAACATGAAATTTTCCGTCATTGCGAGAGTAGCGAAGCAATCTTTACCGACTGTAGCCAGTCGTTCTGAGATTGCTTCGTCACTTTGTTCCTCGCAATGACGTGCTATGACAGAAACTGGATAGCCGGAAACGCGACACTCCACCCGCAGGAGAGACGATGAAAGACTTACTGAATTTGCTGAAACCGCAGGGCCACACCGATGAATTCGATGCGATTCGCATCGGCCTGACGTCGCCTGACATGATCCGTTCATGGTCTTATGGCGAGGTCAAGAAGCCGGAGACGATTAACTATCGTACCTTCAAGCCGGAACGCGATGGCCTGTTCTGTGCCAAGATCTTCGGCCCGGTGAAGGACTACGAGTGCCTGTGCGGCAAGTACAAGCGCCTCAAGCACCGCGGCGTCGTGTGTGAGAAATGCGGCGTCGAAGTGACGCTCGCCAAGGTGCGTCGCGAGCGCATGGGACATATCGAGCTGGCCAGCCCGGCGGCACACATCTGGTTCCTGAAATCGCTGCCGTCACGTATCGGTCTGCTGCTCGATATGACGCTGCGCGATATCGAGCGCGTGCTGTACTTCGAGGCCTTCGTGGTGGTCGATCCCGGTATGACGACACTGGAGCGCGGTCAACTGCTTACGGATGAAGCCTATCTCGAGGCGATCCAGGAAAACGGTGACGAATTCGATGCGCGTATGGGCGCCGAAGCCGTGTTCGAACTGCTCAAGGGTATCGATCTGCAGCTGGAAGCCGTGAAGCTGCGCGAAGAAACCGGTACCACGAAATCCGAAACCAAGCTGAAGCGTATTGCCAAGCGTCTCAAGCTGGTCGAGTCATTCCTCGAATCCGGTAACAAGCCGGAATGGATGGTAATGAACGTGCTGCCGGTGCTGCCGCCGGAACTGCGCCCGCTGGTCCCGCTGGACGGCGGCCGCTTCGCGACATCCGATCTGAACGATCTGTACCGCCGCGTCATCAACCGCAACAATCGTCTGAAGCGCCTGCTGGAACTGAGTGCACCGGACATTATCGTGCGTAACGAAAAGCGCATGTTGCAGGAATCGGTTGATGCCCTGCTGGATAACGGTCGTCGCGGTCGCGCCATCACCGGTACCAACAAGCGCCCGCTGAAATCGCTCGCCGACATGATCAAGGGCAAGCAGGGTCGTTTCCGCCAGAACCTGCTCGGCAAGCGCGTCGATTACTCCGGTCGTTCCGTGATCGTGGTGGGGCCGACCCTGAAGCTGCACCAGTGCGGTCTGCCGAAGCGCATGGCGCTGGAACTGTTCAAGCCGTTCATCTTCAGCAAGCTGCAACACCGCGGACTGGCCACGACTATCAAGGCTGCCAAGAAGCTGGTCGAGCGCGAGGGCCCCGAGGTCTGGGATATTCTCGAGGATGTGATTCGCGAACACCCGGTCATGTTAAACCGTGCACCGACGCTGCATCGACTCGGCATCCAGGCGTTTGAGCCGGTGCTGATCGAGGGCAAGGCGATTCAGCTGCACCCGCTGGTGTGTGCCGCGTTCAACGCCGACTTCGACGGCGACCAGATGGCGGTACACGTACCGCTGTCCATCGAGGCGCAGCTGGAAGCGCGTGCCCTGATGATGTCATCCAACAACATCCTGTCACCGGCCAATGGCGAGCCGATCATCGTGCCGTCGCAGGACGTGGTGCTGGGGCTGTATTACCTGACGCGCGAGTCGATCAATGCGAAGGGTGAGGGCATGGCATTTTCCGATGTGTCGGAAGTGCACCGTGCCTACGAAAGCGGATTCCTGTCCGTACACGCGAAGATCAAGGTCAGGATCCGTCGTCACGAATTTGATGAAAACGGTGAGGCGAAAGAGGTCTACGGCCTGATCGACACCACCGTGGGACGCTCGTTGCTGTCCGAAATCCTGCCCGAGGGTCTGACCTTTGACCTGGTTGACCAGAACATGACCAAGAAGGCCATTTCCAACCTGATCAATGCCTGCTATCGCCGGGTTGGCCTGAAGGAAACGGTGATTTTCGCTGACCAGCTGATGTACATGGGCTTCTCTTACGCAACCCGTGCGGCGGTGTCATTTGGCATCAACGACATGACTATTCCCGAGGAGAAGGCGAAAATCCTCGGCGAGGCGGAAGAGGAAGTTTACGAAATCGAGCGTCAGTACACCTCCGGTCTTGTCACCATGGGTGAGCGCTATAACAAGGTAGTGGATATCTGGTCACGCACCAACGACCAGGTTGCCAAGGCCATGATGGATACGCTGGGTACGGAAGAAAAGCTGGATGCCAAAGGCAACAAGGTCAGGCAGCCGTCATTCAACTCGGTTTACATGATGGCCGATTCCGGCGCGCGTGGTTCGGCTGCGCAGATTCGCCAGCTGGCCGGTATGCGTGGCCTGATGGCCAAGCCGGACGGCTCGATCATCGAGACACCGATCACCGCGAACTTCCGCGAGGGTCTGGACGTCCTGCAGTACTTTATTTCCACCCACGGTGCGCGTAAGGGTCTTGCCGATACGGCGTTGAAAACCGCCAACTCGGGATACCTGACGCGTCGCCTGGTCGATGTCGCGCAGGACCTGGTTGTTATCGGTGTGGATTGCGGCACCGACGGCGGCCTCATGATGACGCCGCTGGTTGAAGGTGGCGACGTGGTCGAGCCGTTGCGCGAACGCGTACTCGGTCGCCTGACGGCCGAAGACGTCAAACGCCCCGGCTCGGACGAGGTTATTGTCCCGAAAAATACCCTGCTGGACGAGGACTCGGTCGATCAGCTGGAGAGCCTCGGCGTGGACGAGATGATTGTGCGTTCGCCCATTACCTGTGGCAACCGCTACGGTGTGTGCGCGTCCTGTTACGGCCGTGACCTGGCGCGCGGGCATATGGTCAATATCGGTGAGGCCATCGGTGTTATCGCGGCACAGTCGATCGGTGAGCCCGGCACACAGCTGACCATGCGTACCTTCCACATCGGTGGTGCGGCCAGTCGTGCCGCCACGGTCAACAGCGTGGAGACCAAGGCGACCGGTTCGGTACGCCTGCACAACATCAAGACAGTGACCAACAAGAACGGATTCCTGGTGGCCGTTTCACGCTCCGGCGAAATCGGCCTGGTGGATGAGTTCGGGCGCGAGCGTGAGCGTTACAAGGTTCCATACGGTTCGGTTATCAGTGTGGCTGATGGCGATTCGGTCGAGGGCGGCAGCACGATCGCCACCTGGGACCCGCACACTCACCCGATCGTGACCGAGGTGGCCGGTGTCGCGAAATTCACCGACTTCATCGACGGTGTCACGGTGCAGGAAGCGACCGACGAAGTGACTGGCCTGACCAGTCGCGTGATCACCGATCCGAAGACACGTGGTTCCAGCGGCAAGGACCTGCGCCCCATGGTCAAGCTGTTCGACGACAAGGGCGACGCGCTGAAACTGGCAGGTACCGACCTGGACGCGCAGTACTTCCTGCCGGCCGGCGCGGTTGTCGGCCTGGAAGACGGTGCCCAGGTGAGAGTGGGTGACGTAGTGGCACGTATTCCGCAGGAATCGTCCAAGACCCGTGATATCACCGGTGGTCTGCCGCGCGTGGCTGACCTGTTCGAGGCGCGTAAACCGAAAGAGCCGGCCATCCTGGCCGAGATCTCCGGAACCGTGGGCTTCGGCAAGGACACCAAGGGCAAGCAGCGGGTGGTGATTACCGACAAGGAAGGTAATACACACGAGGAACTGATCCCGAAATGGCGGCATGTCACCATCTTCGAGGGCGAGCACGTCGAAAAGGGCGAAACGCTGGTCGATGGCGAGCCCAGTGCGCACGATATCCTGCGTTTGCTGGGAACGGCCACGATGGCGGAATACCTGGTCAAGGAGATCCAGGACGTCTACCGCCTGCAGGGTGTAAAGATCAACGACAAGCACATCGAGGTCATCCTGCGGCAGATGCTGCGCAAGGTGGAGATCCTCGAAGGTCACGACAGCAAGTTCCTGCGTGGCGAGCAGATCGAGAAATCCCGCGTGCTGGAAGAGACCGAGCAGCTGTTGCGTGAGGACAAGGAACCGGCGCACTACCTGTCGTTGCTGCTGGGTATCACCAAGGCCTCGCTGGCGACCGAATCCTTCATCTCGGCGGCCTCTTTCCAGGAGACGACCCGGGTGCTGACCGAGGCCTCGGTCCGTGGCAGCCGCGACAGCCTGCGTGGCCTGAAGGAGAACGTCATCGTGGGTCGCCTGATCCCGGCCGGAACGGGTCTTGCCTACCACGAAGAACGGCGTAAACAGCGGGAAATCATCCCGATGGATATCGCCGAAGAAATGGCGGCGGTCGATGCAATTGAGGATGTGGCGCCGGCAGAAACGGCTGAACAGACGACCGAAGAATAATTCCAGCTTGACAGGGCGCGGCCCTGTTACTAGAATTCCGCTTCTCTCGACAGGCCGGCCTTGCCGGCCTGTCGTTTGTTTTCAGGACTTTATAATTTTTTCCTTTTAGTAGTCAGGGTTTTAGCTTACATGGCAACAATCAACCAGTTAGTGCGCAAGCCGCGTTCCCGCAAGCGGGAAAAAAGTAATGTCCCCGCACTGGAGGCTTGCCCCCAGAAACGCGGTGTTTGTACACGTGTGTATACCACGACCCCGAAGAAGCCGAACTCGGCGCTGCGTAAGGTCGCCCGTGTGCGCCTGACAAACGGCTTCGAAGTGACTACTTATATCGGTGGTGAAGGTCATAACCTGCAGGAACACTCGGTGGTGCTGATTCGCGGCGGCCGTGTGAAGGACTTGCCGGGTGTGCGCTACCACACGGTGCGCGGCAGCCTCGATACGTCGGGTGTGACCAGTCGCCGCCAGGGCCGCTCCAAGTACGGCGCCAAGCGTCCGAAGTCCTGATAATTGGAAAGAACAGGTAACGACACGAACGAATATTAATTGAGTTGTAGGAGCGCCTTGCAGGCGCGAATCGTATTTTAAAAAATCGCGCCTGCAAGGCGCTCCTACAGTAAAAGAGACGAACAGGTAACGGTAAAAAATACATGTCCAGAAGAAGAGTCATCGGTTCACGTGAAGTCCTGCCGGATCCCAAGTACGGGAATCTGATGCTGGCCAAGTTCATCAACATGGTTATGCAGTCGGGCAAGAAGTCGGTTGCAGAGCGCATTATCTATGGCGCGCTGAACCAGATTGCCGGCAAGGGTAACGAAGATCCGGTTGAGGTGCTCGACAAGGCACTGGATAACGTGCGCCCGATGGTCGAGGTCAAGTCCCGCCGCGTCGGTGGTGCGACTTACCAGGTGCCGGTCGAGGTTCGTCCGGTCCGCCGCACGACACTGGCCATGCGCTGGGTGCTGGACGCCTCGCGCAAGCGCAGTGAGAAATCCATGCCGCTGCGCCTGGCCGGCGAGCTGCTGGACGCTGCCGAGGGCCGTGGTTCGGCCGTGAAGAAACGCGAAGATACGCACAGAATGGCTGATGCGAACAAGGCCTTCTCGCACTACCGCTGGTAGTGTATTCGTACCATTATATATAGACAGACTTGACGATTCCGGAACAGAACAGTGCCACGTACGACACCACTCGAGCGCTATCGGAATATCGGCATCATGGCCCACATCGATGCCGGTAAGACGACCACGACAGAGCGCATTCTGTTCTATACCGGTGTCTCGCACAAAATAGGCGAAGTGCATGACGGTGCAGCCGTCATGGACTGGATGGAGCAGGAGCAGGAGCGCGGTATTACCATCACGTCCGCAGCAACGACCTGTTTCTGGAAGGGCATGGACAAGCAGTTCGCCGAGCATCGTGTGAATATTATTGACACGCCCGGCCACGTGGATTTCACCATCGAGGTGGAGCGTTCGCTGCGGGTTCTGGACGGCGCCTGCGCCGTTTTTTGCGCAGTTGGTGGTGTTGAGCCGCAGTCGGAGACTGTCTGGCGCCAGGCCAACAAGTACCACGTGCCGCGCATGGCCTTCGTCAACAAGATGGATCGCGCCGGCGCCGACTTCCTGCGAGTGGTCGGGCAGCTGAAGACGCGACTGGGGGCGAGTCCGGTGCCGATGCAGTTACCGATAGGTGCGGAAGATCATTTCCAGGGTGTGGTCGATCTGGTGCGTATGAAGGCGATCTTCTGGAACGAGTCGGACATGGGTACCACCTACGAGGAGCGAGACATCCCTGTCGAGATGCAGGATGACTGCA
>JAOULY010000278.1 GCA_029881775.1 Gammaproteobacteria bacterium | reverse complement strand
GTGGCTCGGAGCAGGATGCCGGGCCCGGTACCGACTTTCATGCGGTGCGTGCCGGTTATGTGTCGGTGACACCGCTGGACGTTGACCTGACTCGCTATGAAGCAATTGACATACTGGCCAGCTGGCTCGGTCAGCAGGAATCCTGAGCCTTGATCGCAACTGACCGAGGTATCGGCATGACTTCGCAGCGCACGCGCGACCGGTTGGTCGAGCGCCTGCGCGAGAAGGGCATCCGCAACGAAAAGGTGCTCGATGTTATCGGCAATACACCCCGGCACCTGTTCGTGGACGAGGCGCTGGCCAGTCGCGCCTACGAGGACACGGCGCTGCCGATCGGTTACAACCAGACGATTTCGCAGCCCTATATCGTGGCCGTGATGACCGACCTGGTAACGCGCAACAATCCGCGCAAGGTACTGGAAATCGGTACCGGCTCCGGCTACCAGGCAGCCGTGCTGGCGCCGCTGGTTGAAAAGGTCTATACGGTCGAGCGTATCGAGCCGCTGGCAACCCAGGCCCGCCAGCGCTTTCGCAAGCTCGGCATTCGCAATGTACGCGCCAGTTATACCGACGGGACCGAGGGACTGCCGGAATTTGCACCCTATGACGCCATCATTACCACGGCGGCGGCCGAGGAAATTCCGGACGCCTTGCTGGAACAGTTATCCCCGGAGGGCGGTCGACTGATTATCCCGGTCGGCAGCCGCACCCGGCAGACACTGATGCTGGTCACCCGCAATGATAATATTTTTGAACATGAAGAGCTGGACCCGGTTATTTTTGTTCCCTTGCTGACAGGACAGACCTGATGAAAATTTTTACCGGTTTATACGACAAGTGTATGCAGTGGTCGCGTCACCGGTATGCGGTGCGGTATCTCTCGGTGCTTAGTTTTGCGGAGTCATCGTTTTTTCCGATACCACCGGATGTCATGCTGGCGCCAATGAGCATGGCCAGGCCGGAGCGTGCGCTCGGCTATGCTGCGATAACGACACTGGCCTCGGTAATTGGTGGGCTGTTCGGTTATCTAATCGGCGCCTACGGCTTCGAGCTCATCCAGCCCTGGTTGCAGGAGTCGCATTACTGGGAAAAATACCTGCATGCGCGCGACTGGTTCGAGCGGTGGGGTTTCTGGGCGATTCTTGTCGCCGGTTTTTCACCGATCCCGTACAAGGTGTTTACCATTGCCGCCGGTACGCTCGGTATGAACCTGCCATTGTTCATCGCCGGTTCCTTTCTCGGCCGGGGCGGCCGTTTCTTCCTGGTGTCGACACTGATGGCCTGGGGCGGGCCGCGTATGGAAGAGAACCTGCGAATCTGGGTCGAATGGCTGGGCTGGGCGGTCGTGGTGCTTGCCTTCGGTGCCTATTTCTACTTCAAGTAACATGCGGCTACTCTCACTCGCCCTGCTGCTGGCAGTCATGTACGGATGTTCTTCAGCGGCCCGTGCGCCGGTGTCGACGCGGGGCGAGCAACCCCGGCATGAAACGACCGTCTCAGGCCCCGGGGGCGCGGTGGTCACGCAACCGGCACGCACGATGAGTCGGCCGCGCGCCAGCCGGTCGGACCAGTACACGGTGCGGCGGGGTGACACCCTGTACTCGGTTGCCTGGCAGCATGGCCTTACCGTCGGCGAACTGGCCGACCAGAACCGGATCCACCCACCCTATACCATTTATCCCGGACAGCAATTGCGGGTCAGTGAGGCCGCGCAGGCTGCAGCACCGGTCAGGATTCAGCCGCTGCCAGGCAATCAGCCACCGGAGCCGGTGGTGGTAACGGCGCCGAAACCGGAGGTATCGGTGCCTAAAACAGCTCAACAACGGCCTGTGCCTGCGAAATCGTCGCCACCGGCGGACGCGGCATTCGATGGCCAATGGCTCTGGCCGACACGGGGACGGGTGCTGCGTGGATTTCAGCCTGATGCCACGGGCAAAAAAGGCATTGATATCGGCGGCCATCACGCCCAACCGGTCAAGGCGGCCGCCGGCGGGCGGGTGGTTTATGCCGGGAGTGGACTTGTGGGCTACGGCAGGCTTATTATCATCAAACATAACGAAAACCTGCTCAGTGCCTACGGACATAACAGCAAACTGCTGGTAGCAGAGGGTGATCACGTCAAGGCTGGCGCAATGATCGCCAAGATGGGGAATAGTGGCACCAACCGAACTGCGCTGTATTTTGAAATTCGCAAAGATGGCAAGCCGGTAAATCCCATGCACTACCTGCCGAGGAACTGATCGGACTCAGTGACGCCTGGCGAAGGGGTACATACGTATCCATAGCGGGCTAACAGGGGTGTGCCATGGCACAACGCTCCGACGACAAGGTAAAACGCCAGACTGGCCGTCGTTCGACGACCCACGGCTCTGCTGCAGGTAAATCCTCCGAAAGTCACGATCCCACGCGTCTCTATCTGAACGAGATCGGTGCGTCACCACTGCTGACGGCCGAGGAAGAGGTCAGGTTCTCACGGCTGGCACAGCGCGGTGACGAAGCGGCGCGCAAGCGCATGATCGAAAGCAACCTGCGCCTGGTGGTAAAAATCGCACGTCGTTATTTAAATCGCGGACTGGCGTTGCTCGACCTGATCGAGGAGGGCAATCTCGGCCTGATTCGTGCCGTTGAGAAGTTTGATCCCGAACGCGGTTTTCGTTTTTCGACGTATGCGACCTGGTGGATTCGCCAGACCATCGAGCGCGCCATCATGAACCAGACGCGCACCGTTCGCCTGCCGATCCATGTGGTAAAAGAGATCAATACATATTTGCGTGCTGCGCGTAGTCTTGCGCAGAAGCTCGATCATGAGCCGAGTGCAGAAGAAATCGCCGAGTTGCTGCACAAGCCGATCAGGGATGTGGAAAAGATGCTGGGACTCAATGAGCGTACCGCGTCGACTGACACGACGATTCTGGCTGACTCGGGCAAGACGCTGCTGGATACCATTCCGGATGAGCATGCGCAGGACCCGACCGACGTGCTGCAGGAAGATGAAATCCACAACAATATCGAGGACTGCCTTGCGCAGTTATCCGACAAACAGCGGGAAGTTGTTGAACGCCGTTTCGGCCTGCACGGTTATTCCGTATCGACGCTGGAAGAGGTCGGCAGGGAAATCGGTGTGACCCGTGAGCGCGTGCGCCAGATACAGATGGATGCGCTGAAGAAGCTGCGCAAGATCCTCGAGCAGGAAGGAATCTCGGTGGATGCCCTGTTGAAGTAGCCGTGGGTTAAACGGGGACGGAGAGACTGATTTTTATTACCTTCGTCGCCTTTCACCTTCCCCTTTTAGATGTAGGGTGCGCCGTGCGCACCAGTCGCGGTTGGATGTGTCCCCCCCGGTGCGCATGGCGCACCCTACGATGTTTCATTAAATGACGGGAAGTCGGCCGGATTGGCGCCGTAGGGCCGTAGCCCGGATGCAACGCAGTGGAATCCGGGGGGGGCTCCCGGATTACGTTTCACTTCATCCGGGCTACCGTTGCTGTAAGTATTCCCCGATGCGCACGGCGCAGCCTGCGATGTTTCCCTGAATGACGGAAGTCGGCCGGATTAAGGCCGTAGC
>JAOULY010000025.1 GCA_029881775.1 Gammaproteobacteria bacterium | reverse complement strand
TATTCTTTATTACGCTGGCCAGGAAAAACTTGTAACAGGTTTCCATATCTGTGAGATAAAGGCCGCTGCACAGATTGCTGTATATGGTCAGTATCCTGTTAATCAGGTAATGGAACGTTCTGAATACTTGTGTGTTTGACTTTTTGAATCGAGAGCCGAATACCAGGTCAGCCTTGTTGTCAATTAACGGCTGCAACAATCTACTGATATCTGCTGTTTCATATTCGAAGTCTGCATCCTGTACACCGATAATATCGCCCGTTGCCAGGTCAATGCCTTTTCTTAAGGCAGCGCCCTTGCCCCGATTTATGTCCTGTTGGTCAAGGATGACGCTGGAACTGAAATCGAAATTTTTTATGATTTCCCATGAATTATCGGTGGAGCAATCGTCAATAATTACCAGTTCCTTGTCAATCTGGAGTTGCAACTCGTCAATGACTTCCAGGAATTGCTGGAGATGCGATGATTCGTTGTAGACGGGAATAATCAGGCTGACTTTGTTCATGTTAATCCGGGACCTGTCCTTTCAGTGTACCTTGCGCAGTTGTATTCTAGCTATCTGCAGATGACATTGCCATACCGGGCGTCAGGGTGTTATCGGCAGTTAAATTCAATTGTTGATACCTGTTGATGCCAAGATGTTCGCCGGCTGCGGACTTATAAACGATACAGCCTGCTTGAAGGCATGTGATCGGTCAGTAAGTGCCCATGTGCAGGCTTATACCCCATGGTAATTTGCGTGCAGACATCAGGGTGCGGGGACATTCCGTTTTTCTGCAGGAGTATCTGCTATGACTGGAATCGATTCGTACCTTGCAGTGCCTTAGATCGTGTACTGGGTGCCGAATATCCGGTTTCCTGCTTTAAGCCTGTTACAGTTACCGGGAGCAACCGACCAGGGCGCTGTATTTTTTGCATGACTCACAGATAATATGAATGTTTCACTATTGAGCAGGGCCTTGAGCCGCCTGACAAGGGGATTAAAGGTCCATTTTTATCTAAATCTTATGCGCCACTACACATCCATTTGCCATATGCTCCGAAGTCTTAAGCGAATTAATTAAGTGTGGGTGTGTGCATAAGTGCTTAGCTGTGGCCCGTGGTGTACCAAAAGTGTTACATATTGCAGGTAACACCCATATGATTATAGAAAGACGAGGCCACCTCGAAGGATGGCAATCAAGTCATGGTAGCGTGGCTCCGATGAGATTACCAAGCGGTTACTAAGAATGTATTATCCTGAAGGCATCGACTTGTTGGTATCCTCCAGGGCAAAGCTGAATGCCGTGGCTCGTCAGCCCAATGAACGACCGCGCAAGACTTTGGGCCCGAGACGCCGGCAGTGCGATTTAATGTGTATGTTGCGTCGATCGGTTGAACCCGCTGCCAGTACCAGGCATTCACCAAATATACAAAAACTCTCTAATGCATGATTGCTGGTCTGATATTATTGGCCAATTGTTGTCGTTGATGAGCTTGGTTAGAGACCGACAACATTGGCTTCATAACCATCTGTCAGGTCATCACTATCAAAGTCCAGCGGATCGGCCTTGCCGTCCAGCAACCCATATATCGATCAGCGTGCATGGATAGTGATTACACCTGCGTCCGGGATGGTCGTTGTCAGGGCCTGGCCGCCGATGATCTGGACATCCGGGAGGTCCACATCGTACTCGACGTTCGTCGAGTACTTGATGCCGTACGTACCCGCAGTCAGACCGGAGATTGTGAAGCCGCCACCGCTCGAGGCCTTGACGACCACGACCATGCGGCCGTCTGTATTCTGGAAGGCCAGCGGATCGAAGCCAGTCGAGCTTCCGACATCGATTCGGACCGCCCCGCGCCGGACATACTTGAAGTACTGGCGCAGGAACTTCGTCCGGCTGCCCGTGATGAGGGTGGGGTTGCCTGGGTTCGTCACATCGGCCAGGTAGTACGCGCCCCCGGTGTCGTTCGCCACCGTCCCTGTATCTGCAATTGCGAACTGGGCCCAGGAGGAATTCTGCGCGATTGAAAGGTCCTTGTGAAGCTCATTGTGGGTCGCCCCGATCCACTCCAGGTGTGAGGTTTGGATGCCGGCGGACTGTGCCCGGATATTGATCGCCTGGAGGTTGGCATCCGACACGCCACCGTATCGGTGGTAGGAAAACTCCATCACATGATTGATGGCTCCCGGGACGGCAAGCAGTTGATCGAAGTATGTGATCGCGTTTCCCATGTTTGTATTGGAGGGGGCCACGAAGCGAGGTGTATACCCGTGCTTCTGCAGGCGAGCAGCTGCAGCCACAATCGCGTTGCCAATCGTCGTCCCATTCCATTGACTCACATTGTCTGGCTCGAGGAGGATCTCCCACGAGTCCGGTACCCAGCCATAGGTCGAGAACAGATGGAGGTACGTTGCCTCCACGAACTCGGCATACTCGTCGGGGTCGTCGTGTAAGTACTTTAGCCCTGCGGTGCCATCACTTCCGATCTGGTCCGTGAACGCGACATAACACAGGTTTATCCACAATGTTTCGCCATTCGCCTCGACGCGGTTCTTCAAAGGCATAACGATGCGATTGACGACGTCATCAAGATCCGACCATTGGAAGCCCGCGCTGTTGATGACGTTTGGATCGTCGTTGTCATTGATCGTGCTGTAGCGGCGTGAGCGCCATGTCTTATAGGAGATCGTCCCGTTCTTCTGCTGTGTCCAGAAGTCCTCGATGTTCTCGGCTCCGGCGCGGACCTCGAGCCGAACCCGATTGATGCCCAAGTCATTAATTACTGCGTCGAAGACGGCATCCTTATAATCTGCGAAATTGGGCGAATCCTGGCCGGCGTATGCCGTTGCTTCCCATCCATTCATGGTCTGGTAGGTCGTGCCCGGATCCACGACGAGCAAAGGCCGCGCAGACGCGCCCACGACGGGTGCGGATGAGTCTCCGCTTCCTCCACAACTCGTGACCATTACAAGAAAGAAGAGCAAAGAAAGAATGCCAATATTTCTCATATGTTGCTGTAACCCGATACCTGATATGTCTACTTCTTATGATGTAATAACTAAAAAGTATAAGTTTTATTCCAATGGCAGAAAACAACACAAATATCTGCTATTGGCTAGTTACTCACGTTACCATGCGAGCACGATTATTTGTATATGATGGTGAGTTCAACTGGTTGACGCAAAACTTTTGTATGTTCTTGATGTAAATAGTTTTGGTGTTGCTATATGGCATATAGGCCTCGAAGAAAATGCTTGGCTTGATTTAAAGCGGTGCTGTGGGATATATGGGAGCGGGGGAAGGGTCAATCTCTGCAGGCGATTCGGCGCGTCTGGCCTGTAAGCACCCATTGGTGGAATTCGTCCCCAAACAAGCAGCGCTCAAGACAGGGTCCTTTAGCTCTCAGGGCGGGAAGATATTACCCACCATGAGATTATTACGTTGCGGACGTTAGGTACGACCCAGCGCAATCCCCCATCCAGTGCATTTTAATGCACCAGATAGGCCGCCTCTGTCAAATCCGTCAATTCTTCCACCGAGTGGCGTATCGTAATGAGACTAGAACAGTGTCACTGTAAAACCTGATGCTCTTCAAGCAGTATACCGGCGACACACACATCTCAGCTGAAGACGAGTTTGTGGCAGGGTGCTCGGATGTTTCACATGAGAATTCTCTCGAAATTCGTGTAAAATTCTATTTATGCACATAAGTCGACATCGAAGTTAATTCCCAGTATGGCTATATCGCCCGAAAGAATAATTCGAAATAATGAATATTCATTAATTGGTTTTCGCCTCTTTCTTCTGTTTTTACTCAGCACTTCAATAGCAGGGGTACTATTTTACATAAACCCCGGCAACTGGTTGGATGGATGGTTAATATTAATTTCACCTGACCGTACGACCAGAGCCATTGATCCTTCCTATATCCGAATAACAGCCTTAATCGTTTCGTTGTGTTCATTTTCATTGGGTATATTATTTTTAGTCAGACCCGCATTATTTCGTTCTAGTATAGCTACTCCGGCTAAACAGTTTCTGTGCATCGGCAAGAGCATCCCGGACAGCCTCTTGCAATTTGCGAAAGAGACACCAAGGTCAACTCTGTTTGGATTGTCGGCTGTTCTGGTGATTGGCGCCATCCTTCGAGTGCACATAGTAGTTACGCGAACAATAGGACCGGATGAAGCAATTAATTTTGTTTATTTCGCATCACGAACAATATTCGACATACTGTCGGATTACCATATTCCAAATAATCATGTCTTTCATACGTTACTTGCCCATATCAGTTATTACTCTTTTGGAGAATCACTGGCCGCTTTTCGACTACCTGCCATGGTCGCAGGATTCTTGCTTATTCCAGTGGTTTTCTGGCTCGCAAAGCGTCTATTCGATACGGAAACAGCGCTAATTACGTCAGGACTCATGGCTGTTATTCCGCCAATGCTTGAGTTTTCGGGTGATGCAAGAGGATATACCCTTGTTACATTATTTCTGTTGATTGCTTTTGTGATGGCAACATATCTTCAGGAAAAATTCAGTTATCTCTTGTGGTCTATATTCATTGTTTCAATAAGTTTGGGAATTTTTACAATTCCTATTGCAGTATATGGCGCATTTATGATCAGTGCCTGGCTTCTTCTGGGCGCAAGAAAGTGCCGACTGGGTAATTTATTGAAGGAGCTTGCCGTTGCTTCGATGGCCGTCATGCTGATCAGTGCTGTGCTCTATAGCCCCATAATTATACGTAGTGGATTAACAGCTCTATTTATTCATAGCCAGACCAAAGCACTCCCGTTACTTGAATTGATTGGACGGTTGCCACAGCTTGTAACAGATATAAGATCGTGTTGGGCAGCGCCTCAAGAATTCTTTGCGGGAAGCGCACTTATTGCGGGCTTCACGTTGGCGCTTATCCTGCCGGGTGAGAAACGAAATCTAGCGTGGCAACTGACGGTCGCAATGTTATTCAGTGTTGCACCACTTATATTATTACAGCGAATAATCCCGAGCATGAGGTTTATCAATTACCTCGTACCAGTATTTATAATGATAGTGGCCTATGGCTACAGGAGTTTGTTATTTTCGCATATCCGGATGAGGTTTGTCGCTAGCCCGTTATTTATTTCTACGATTGTCATTGCCGTTTGCCTGGCGTGGGCATTAGGCATGAAGAATGTTACTCGGTACAGCTGCATAGAAAATGGATTCAGGGATGCCGAGGCCATGGCCAATGACTTTGCTCCACTTTTACGTGAGACTGATATTATGGTTGCTTACCTGCATTCCGGCATAGCTGAGTCTACTCGATACCATCTAATGACGATTGGAGTGTCGCCGCGCCGTCTCTATACCTATGTACCGTGGAAATCGCTCAATCAACTTCAGCAATATAGACGCCTGTATGCACTGGTCAAAGATTGCGAAAATGGACTGCTTGAACTGGGTATTTCAAAGAACGAATCCAGTGTTGAATTCTTGGCTCCCCGACTCCTCCGCAGATACTCGGAGTCGTGTGTATACCTTGTTGAGCGTCGTCAACACATTGGACTCAAAGCGCCTCCTGAATCGGATGATCCATTTGGATTCCCCAGATTGTGGTAGTGCCATTTGTACGGCCGCCAGTGTTACCAAGCTTCACCATTTGCTTCGATCTATCATGATTGCATGCCCAATGCTATAACACATGGAAGTTATTATGATGAGATATCACAATATTCACGTACAATTGTTAATGCTGTCGCTTGTGTCTGCCCTGAATGGTTGTGGTAATACGCTCGAGGCCCCACTCGAGTCGATTGAAAGATCAGGGGTCATATCAGACAAGTCATTATCCACTGTCATTGACGATAGCGCTGTGAATATTTACAACGTTTCAATTGCACAAGATGATAACTTCAAGGCACCGTCAATGTGGTATTACACGGCGCCATTGATTACACCGGAGGACCGTGAGACTGACAGAAGTTATGCACAAAAAGATCCCAGCGTGGTATTTCACCAAGGTGAGTGGCATATATTTATGACGATCAAGTTAAAGGATGCAACTCGCCTCGAGTACATTTCATTTAAAAGATGGGAGGATGCGGATACCGCCCAGCGTACCGTTTTGAGGCTGGCTGATACCCAGTATTATGCTGCACCTCAAGTATTTTTCTTTGCTCCACACAAGAAATGGTATCTGATTTACCAGGTTTTTATCCCTGGTAAAAAGCACTTACATGTATCTTTTTCAACAACTACCGATATTAGTGATCCGAATTCTTGGACACAAGCGCAGTCTATTTTCAGAAAAGATGCCGAAGATCTACGGCCACAGGGAGGCCTGGACTTCTGGGTTATTTGTGATCAAAAACGTGCTTACCTCTTTTTTACAAGTCTGGACGGAAAACTCTGGCGGATGTCGACTCCTCTCAATGAATTTCCCTATGGATTTGGCCAGATGGAGATCGCTCTCCAAGCAGATATATTCGAGGCCAGCCATACATACAGACTCGAAGGTCTTAATAAGTACCTGACTATTGTTGAAGCAAATCCTGACTCTAATCGCTACTATAAAGCGTACATTGCAGAAAGCCTCGATGGAAGCTGGGCACCTATGGCAGATAGTTGGGGAAAACCATTTGCTGGTGAAGTGAATGTCCGTCCAGCAAGAGGAATATCCAGATGGACCGACAACATCAGTCATGCTGAACTTATTCGAACAGGCAATGATCAGACAATGCCGATAAATCCAGAAAAGCTCCAGCTTGTTTTCCAGGGAGCACTGCAAGCTGAAAAGGCCAGTGGTAATAGCCCGGTACCGTGGCGAATTGGTATTCTGACGCCTGTTAGTCAGGGTGCACCAGAATAACCACGCAATTAACGCGACCGCTACAAGCTCGTCTGAATTTCCCCCGGTTTGCTAGACACCAAAATGTTTAAAATTGGCAACATGGGAGGTGGATATGGCAAATAGGAAGTATAGACGAGTTCCGGGCATATGACAGTTCGCTGATACATGCTGAAGTTCCCGCTCGAGACGATGCCGGCAGCTTTCGGAGCCAACCGCCCACCACCTGTCAGTAAATGCCCTGAAGTTGTGGCTCAAGAGCTTGTAGCATGAACAGCGCGATAGCCTGGTTTGCCTCTGGTGTTGTATGGGCTGAATCGATGAACAGACTATCCTTCCGTGCGTTGAAAACATCCTCAAGTTAGTTCAAGTGTACACTCCCTAGGGCAGTGCGCCGGATGTGTCGGTAGACTTTATCGATAAAGGGCGCATGCCGCTGGTATCGCTCGCCCTCTATTATGTGGCGCTCATCCTCCGTCAGCGTCTTCCTGCTTGCTTCAATTGCAGGTTGCCAAAAGAACGCATACTCAAAACCATACGACCCGGCCAGCGCCACGACGATTCTGTAATTTTCCGGATATATTGCGGCGGTACGTTCCGGCAAGTCGCTCTCGGGCGCATCACCTGGCTCACTTGCTGATATGGAAGGCTTGCGCACTATTTTCAAAAGCGTAAAACGCTACTGCGTTTTGCGATTTCGGAAAATATGCGTTTCAGCAACGCTCCGTCGGGCTTTTTATCCAGCTTGGCTGCAATTTTATCAAGGTCATAATAAACGTCCGGCTGTCCGGTCTGGAATGCCGCGAATGCATCGTTGTACCCACTGTAAAAGACCGGCAGGCTCGGGACATTCCCTTGCTGCAGTTGCCGGATCAACTCGATCAGGTCCTGGGTTGAAACAAAACCATTCTGCCCATAATTCTGGATACATACAGGACGGCCGGTTGCTGTAAGCTCTGCCATTAACAGGAATACAAGAAAATTCACCAGTATTATGGCAAGATCTTGCTAATACCGGCAAAATCGACAGCCGATTACAGCAATGATGATAGTCGCAGCACCCGCCAACAACAGCGGCCCCTGGCTGGTCCCGAATCCTTTTGTCGCCGATGGCAGCATATCAACCAGATATGAAGAAGCAAGTATGAGAAAGCCGGCTTCCGCATACGTCCATCGCAATAAAAACCCACTAGAAATCCACATACATCAACCTTGCTGAAGCCATCACTGGATGCAATTTGGCCAAAAAATAAATTAAGCCAGCCATTAAAATACCAGTAATAGCGCACAGGGTAGCCAGAGCATATACAGAAGATTTTTCACAGTCCAAAAAATATGCAACAGAATGACACGGCGCGCAAATATTACTGACTCTGATCACCCATGCGCAGATAATGTCAGAAATACATGATTACACTGTCACTAATTGACATAAATGGGGATGACAACGTTAAGCGGTCAGGCCTTCCTTAAGATCATTGTGTAATGCGCAGATAATTTATGTAAGGGTCCTGCTTCCAGCTTGCGCTCGATATTTTCGGCGATGCCCATTAGTGATAGCGGCATGAAGTTTGGTATGAATGTGAAATACACAGTGTCTTCGATTTGCTGCGGAAAATGTTTCCGCAGGTAGCTCGCAGAAATCCAGTGTTCCCCGCCAAAACGGTCGATCTTTGCAGTCAGCGGGAAGATGTAATTCCAGAACAGGCGGAACACAGGGTTAATCAGATTACTCTCGCGAATAATTACCACGCCACCCTTGCGTACCACCCGTAGTGCCTCCTGGATAGCAAGTATCTGGTCTTCACGTGAGTAAATATGATGCAGTACGCCAATCAATGTGGCGACATCGAAAGACGCGTCTTCGAATTGGAGATGCAAGGCGTCGCCCTGGGATATCTGGCTGACCAGCTGCGGATAACGTGCGTGGGCCTGCTGAACAAGGCCGTCTGAAAAGTCTACTCCCTGTACATTTAAATTCTTTCTGGACATGAAGTTTACATTAGTCCCTTCTCCACAGCCGATATCCAGTACTCGCGTGTTTGACATGAAATGTGAAGACACAATGCCCCACCATTTATTAATCAAATGATCCCGTACATGACCGGATATCTCCTCATGGTAACCGTCTGCTATCGTGTCGAAGTGATTCTTCGCGTCTTCTTTCATTCCAGGCTCCATGTCATCAGGGCTGACTTCTCAAGTAACCTGTTCCTGTTTTCGTATGTAGCATGATCGTGTACTTTATCCAGGACGATTATTAGACCCCTTGGCAGTATGCCATACAAGGTCGTATAAATTCATAATATGCCCGGCGACCCTAGTTTCGCCATATCTGGTTATCGATCTCATAATGGTATGCCATTTGACGGGTTTTCCTGGATGCATTTACCAGTATTCCATTATCTGCGCGGCGTAACAAATCAATATCTGAATCATTGTCTGCGTATGCTGTAATCGTGGCGTCGGGGTACTGCTCACGTAGCTTGTCAAGTTGCCTTACCTTTTCGGCCCCCTGGTGGTTAGCGCTTGCCAATAGCCCCGTCAAGCGATCGGATTTCCACTCGGCCCTGGTGCATATTATTTCCTCGAAACCGAGCTGATTCCCAAGGTCATGCACATAGATATCCAGGCTGGCAGAGAGCAATATCGTGTAATCACCGGCGTTGATATGTTGATTGAGTCTGTCTATCGCTTCTCTCCGCATGCCGCGTGCAAGCAGCCTGTCAATAAAGGTATCGGACCAGTGCCGTATTTCTTCACGAGAAGTACCGGCAAGGAAGGCGGTTATGAATATTTCTTTCAGGCGTGTATTGTTAATTATGCCAATCTTGAACAATAAGGCGGCAACAGGAAGATGCAGAGTGCGGAATACACGCCATGGCTGTCGAATAAGAAATCCGAAGAGATAGGGTAGCAGTGTGTCTCGCCTGGTGAGCGTCTTGTCCAGATCAAAAATTATCAGCTGTTTGACTTCTGGCATCTGGAATAACTCTATCCGCTTAGATAGATAACTATCGAGAGTACTGTCACCCAGCCGATGATTGCGAAGATCATCGGGCCGTCCTTTACAACTATGTCCGTTGGTGAGCCGCCAAGATTCTTTCGATGGATGAGATAGAGGTATCGGAATATGCCAAATACGACAAATATTCCTGTTGTATACAGATAATCTGTATTCATCCGCTGGGTTGTTTCCGGGTCTAGCGTATAGAGCAAATATGTAATAAGTGTTAGTGGCGTTACAACGGAGATGAGTTCATCAACAAATTGCGGTGTATAGGCATCCAGGATTGGACGATGACCTGTTGAATCATCTCCCAGCATCAATAACTCATTACGGCGTTTTGCCAGGGCAAGAAATAATGACAGCAGGAACGTTGCTACAATTATCCATGCAGTAGGCTGGACGCCTATCGCGAATGCCCCTGCGGCGACCCGAAGTACGAACCCGATTGCTATGCAGAATACATCCGCTATAACAACATGTTTCAACTTCAGGCTGTAGGCAATATTGATCAGCGCATATGAGACCAGGACACCTGTGACCAACGGGGTTGTGAGGATAGACAGTACTAGTGCGGTACCGCATAAAACGGTTGCTATGGCGATGGCAACCGGAATCCTGATGAGTCCTGCAGCAATTGGCCGGTTGCGCTTTTCGGGGTGAATCTTGTCCCGGTCCCGGTCCAGTATGTCGTTAAGAAAATAGACTGCGCTGGACATCAGGCAGAAGGCCACGAAAACAAGTGCGGTACGTCCTGCACTTTCAGGGTTGGCAATAGATCCCGAAATAAATAGTGGTGCAAGAACAAAGACGTTCTTCAGCCAGTTATTTGGCCGCATAGTTTTCCAGATACTGGAAACCATTTAAATAATTCCTTGATTTGTCATTTTATCTCTATATCCGGTATCGACTACTGTCAAGACGCCAATGCTCTGGAGCTTGACAGGCGCTGAAATGCGGAGCTATTGGTATGCCAGACATATAGCTACTTCAAGAGGTATCAATAGAATATTTCCGACGGTGATTTGAATAAGTTGGTAAAACACGTAAGGAACTAATTCTTGGTCATGTGGATCGGATATTCCATGGCAAGTAAACTGTTTATCGAACTTCCTGAAGAATATCTTCGGGATTAACCGGCCCTTTGACTAATATGTAACCCTGTTTGGTAACTGAAGGGCCATCCACAAGCCAGATATTTCTATCAGGAAAAGCGGCAATTAGGTGGCTGCGTAATTCCAGACTGCGGTCCCAGGCAAAGACAGTGCTATCATCCTTCATTAACGGTGCATTATAAACTGCCGCTGACATGTAATCAGGGAAGCGCTGGCCACGAATCAATACCAGGTCATTTCCAATATTATGCTGTTTGACCAGTTTTGGAATATCACCGCGCATATTTAGGTAATGATGGTATTTATCAATCGCACGCCAAGGCAGGTAATTAATCGTGGCTAGCATGCTGAACGCCAGGCCGAAGCTGACCAGTCGGGTGATGCTTGCGTCTGTTTTATCATGTTCATCAGCAAGAATTACCAGCCCGCGAACAGACAGAACAACAAGCGGCAGGATCGTCAGATACCAGTAACGCGCGCCAAAATCAGGCCCCCCACTGAACCAGTAAAAACAATGCACACCTATGATCATCAGGACGGCGGAAAGCATCCAGTAATCTTGCCTGCGCATCCTTCCCGAGAAGACAATGACTGCAAACAAAAATAACGAGCCGGCACTCCAGCCAAATAATTCAACGTTAAGCTGGTACAGATTGAGATTGTTATTGATTAATACATCAATCAATCCATGGCCCGGAAAGGGATCAAATGTCGTCCAGCCCAGGCCTTTTTCCGGACCGAATCCCATTGAATTCGAGCCTTCTCCATAGTATTTGTCATTATAGGCCATGATCGGAAAATTCATCGAGTCACCTGTCAGATATTTGTTATAGGGTAATACGGCTGCTCCAACCAGAATGCTTGATAAGATATAAACAGGTATCAACCTGAATTTGTATTTCCAGCCATCAATACCGAGCATCCAGAAGCCAAGTAATAACGCAATAGCCAATCCTTCCAGTGGTCGTATCCAGCTGGTCACGCCCAGTGCAATTCCACCCACCAGCGCCCAGGCAAGGCGCTTCTGCCGGCGCATGCGTGCAACCGCCAGAGCACTCAGGAGTGTCGCGACAAGCGAGAAAGTATGTGTCATAAAGCTCATCGCCAGAAAGATCTGCCATGGAGATAATGCAAAAAGTAGTAATATCAGGCGCGACAAGCCCTTGTTGAATATCTCTCGCAACAACGCATAAGCAAGTAACACTGAAATACCGGCCAGCAGCGGATTTATCAACCAGGGGACATTCAGGTAACTGCCAATAGCCAGCATTAATGGCCATCCCGGAGGTACTGGGCAATACCAACGATGGTCTTCAAACGTCATCAAATCCATATTGAATGCATCGGGTACTGGCGGCAGCGGCATAGTCAACATGCCTTGAGCAAAATAATTGGCGTGATAGAGGTAAACTACTTCATCTGCTAAATGTGGATGTCTTTCATAAATGAATACATTCAGGCCAAGCGCTAGTGATGCAACGAGCACCGCAAGCACGAGCGCATACAGATCGGTGTTGACTGGTATTACAGGTTCATCGTTGTTAAAACGGCCAAACAGTACTGAATACCTTTTTTTCAGGCTGGCAAGTGTTACAGCAGGCAACGTACTTACAGCCAATGCCAAATTGGCTAAATTTACCAACTGCAGAATACCTGCGAATATCAGCTCACTAACATAGTCGGTTATAGACGGTGACAGTGTCGCACTAAACAGTATGAGTGTAAGCCCAATTAATAATAGCTGCCAAATTCTGAATTTTGACTGTATCCATGGTGTAATCCGGTACCAGGAACGCGATACTCCTGTAATGACAATTAACACCTGCACTGCCAGCAATACTGTTAGCAGAGGAACGGTACCTGAGAAGATTTCACCAACCCTGAAATGCTGGTAGTGTATCCGAGGCCCAGCATCAATCAGCTGGAGGGCAATAGCCTGACCGGCAAGCGCCAGAGCCAGCCATGCACCACTGACGCGCCATGAACTGTTTGCCGACCACGCGAGCAAACCAGCTGCAAACGCGAAGGATAGTGGCAACATAATACTTCCGTCTACGAACCCATCAGCACCCAGGAAACGAGGATCAAGGACGACCCACAGGCATAATAAAGGGACAATGAATGCCGTCACCCAGGTCTGCACGGTAGTGGATATTTTCATTTTACTTTGGGCGAGTGGTAGAGCTACGCAGTTTCGGAATAATACTCGATTTGCTGAACACAGACATCACATATGTCAAAGTAACTTTAACATGACTCTCGTCGGTGCTATCCATAGTGCTCGAATCAGGTGAAGAATTTTGAGAATGCCTGCCGCCTGGAATACTCGCTACAATTTGTTTGTTCACTGACGACGTCATGCGATCGGGCGCCAGAGAAAATCTGCAAATTCTCCTCAAGCTATACTATTACTGGCTCGTTTGATCCAATC